>NZ_JBEHZD010000117.1:0-16713 GCF_040240285.1 Streptomyces sp. HSW2009
CCCCCCCCCGGCGCCCCGCGCGCGGGGGGCGGGGCCGGCCCGCCGCGGGGGGCCCGTTCTGGTGCCGGCCGGGGCCCGCTCCGGCGCCGGCTCGACTTCGGCGGTGGTGCCGGCGTCGGTACGGCTGCCGGTGCCGGCCCGGCGTCGATCACGTGGGGCCCGGGGTATGGGACGAGGGTCGTACGTGTGCGGGTGGCCTCCTTCGTACGGCGTAGGGCGTGGGCAGCGGGGAGCACGTAGGCTCGGGCTACCGAAGGTGTTTCGTCTACAGCCAGGAGCAAGCTCGTGATCCCCGGTGGCGGTCAGCCGAACATGCAGCAGTTGTTGCAGCAGGCGCAGAAGATGCAGCAGGACCTTGCGGCGGCTCAGGAGGAACTGGCCCGGACGCCGGTCGAGGGCTCGGCCGGTGGCGGTCTCGTCAAGGCGACGGTGACCGGGGGCGGCGAGCTCCAGAGCCTGGTCATCGACCCGAAGGCGGTGGACCCTGAGGACACGGAGACGCTCGCGGACCTCGTCGTCGCCGCCGTACGGGATGCCAACCAGTCCGCGCAGCAGCTCCAGCAGCAGAAGCTCGGACCGCTCGCCCAGGGCCTCGGCGGCATGCCTGGCCTCCCCTTCTGACCTCCGATCCTTCTTACCCTTCCGTCCCCTCCGACTTTTCCGACCTCCCACCCTTTCCGGCCTTTTCTGGCCTTGCCGACCTGGTGAACCCGGTCCGTCCGACCTGGTCGACCCGGCCCGGTGCGGGCATCCGAACCGGTTCCGCCGAGCGGGCCGACCCGTATCCCGCCCCGCACTCCGACCCGTAACGGCAACCCCGTACCAGCAGCTCCGATGACGAATCCGGCCAGCCGCGCGGCGTACAAGAGCCGTACAGGCTGCCGACACACCAGCCACATCAGGCACTGAAGAGATACACCCAGAAGGAGGGCGTTTCCGTGTACGAAGGCGTGGTCCAGGACCTCATCGACGAGCTGGGCAGGCTTCCCGGCGTCGGTCCCAAGAGCGCGCAGCGGATCGC
Organism: Streptomyces sp. HSW2009; assembly: GCF_040240285.1. Classification (NCBI taxonomy): domain Bacteria; kingdom Bacillati; phylum Actinomycetota; class Actinomycetes; order Kitasatosporales; family Streptomycetaceae; genus Streptomyces; species Streptomyces sp. HSW2009. The sequence continues at coordinate 1,022 of NZ_JBEHZD010000117.1, forward strand.
CTTCCACATCCTGCAAGCCGAGCCGACCGACGTACGCCGTCTCGCGCACGCCCTGACCGAGGTCAAGGCGAAGGTGCGGTTCTGCACGGTGTGCGGCAACGTCGCTGAGGCCGAGCAGTGCCGGGTCTGTCTCGATCCGCGCCGTGACGTCGCGGTCATCTGCGTCGTGGAAGAACCCAAGGACGTCGTCGCGATCGAGCGGACGCGCGAGTTCCGCGGCCGGTACCACGTGCTCGGCGGGGCGATCAGCCCCATCGAGGGCGTCGGCCCGGACGACCTGCGGATACGAGAGCTGCTCGGCAGACTCGCCGACGGCACCGTCACCGAGCTCATTCTGGCCACCGATCCCAACCTGGAGGGGGAGGCCACGGCCACGTACCTCGCGCGCATGGTGAAACCCATGGGCCTCAAGGTCACGCGGCTGGCGAGCGGCCTGCCCGTCGGGGGCGACCTGGAGTACGCCGACGAGGTCACGCTGGGACGTGCCTTCGAAGGGAGAAGACTTCTCGATGTCTGACGCAACGCTGCACGACAGCCACCATGACCCGGCCGACTTCGCGGTACAGATCTCCGACCAGATCGAGAGCTTCATCGTGGCGGTCACCGAGGTCGCCAAGGGGGACGAGCCGGACAGCGCGGTTCCGTTCCTGCTGCTGGAGATCTCGCAACTGCTGCTCGCTGGCGGGCGGCTCGGCGCGCACGAGGACTTCGTGCCGGACGAACGGTACGAACCGGACGTCGGCCCCGAGCCCGACGTGGACGAACTGCGCGAGCGGTTCGCCACCCTGCTCGACCCGATCGACGTGTACTCCGAGGTCTTCGACCCGTACGTGCCCCGGGCGCAGCCGGTCGCCTGCCGGATCTCCGACGACCTCGCCGGCATCGTCACCGACCTGCGGCACGGCATGGCCCACTACCGCGACGGGCGGGTCAGCGAGGCGCTGTGGTGGTGGCAGTTCTCGTACCTGTCGAACTGGGGGACCACCGCATCGGCCGCACTGCGCGCGCTCCAGTCGCTGGTGGCGCACGTACGGCTGGACAGCCCGCTCGACGAGCTCGACGGCCTGGACACGGACAGCAACGCCGACGGTGAGGACGAGCTCGCGGAGGAGGCGGGTCGGGTGATGGCCGCGGAGATCGCCGCGCCGCTCGGCCTGGGGTCCTCGGCACAGCCCTGACCGAGCGGCGCCCGGGGTGGCGTAGGTACCTACGGGTCCGGGCGGGGCGGTGTAGCGCACGGGCCCGGGTGGGGTGGGGGTGGCGTCCGGGTTTGGCCGGGGTGGGTGTGGCGTACGGGGCTTGGCGGTGCGCGCTTGCGCTGACCCGGCGGCTGGCGGTCGCGTTGCCGGCCTGGTGATCGGCGTCCGCGCTGCCCCGGCTGGCGGGCACGCACTGCCTAGGCGACGCGATCGGTGACCGGCACCCGCCGCACCGAGCGTGATCCCCGTGGGCGCGGGCCTTCTCGCTGAATTCCGCTGCTTCCTTCTCGGATTCTCCGCCCCGTGTCCCCTTTGCGTTCCGTTTCTTTACGTTCCGTGCTGAGCTGCCTACTTCTTGTTGCGCCCGCGGGCGCGCCGCGTACGGGGATTTCGCAGGCGCCGCACGGCTGGATTTCTTCCGTTTCGTCGGGTGGTGAGTGGCGCGGGCAACCCGGACGGTCGATATCCGGCCGGCTCCGTACGGCGGAGTCTTTGTGACCTGAATTACGTTTCCGTGTGCGCAGGTCCGCAGCGGGAAGGGTTGGTCGCTGAGCGGGTGTGGGATTGCGTCCTGCCTGATCATGAAGTGAGTCTTGTGTCTCGCTATGTGATATTGGGAGGGCTTATCCGCCCTGCTCGTTAGACTGAGCCGACCGCAGTTACCCCCCTGCGGGGGTCTGGGGCTATCACCCCAGAAGAGACAAGCGAGGAGCGCACGTGGGCCTTGTCGTGCAGAAGTACGGCGGCTCCTCCGTTGCGGATGCCGAAGGCATCAAGCGCGTCGCCAAGCGAATCGTCGAAGCCAAGAAGAACGGCCACCAGGTGGTCGTCGTGGTTTCCGCGATGGGCGACACTACGGACGAGTTGATCGACCTCGCTCAGCAGGTTTCGCCGATTCCTGCCGGGCGCGAGTTCGACATGTTGCTGACCGCTGGAGAGCGCATCTCCATGGCGTTGCTGGCGATGGCGATCAAAAACCTCGGACACGAGGCGCTGTCGTTCACCGGAAGCCAGGCGGGTGTCATCACCGACTCGGTCCACAACAAAGCGCGGATCATCGACGTCACCCCCGGTCGCATTCGGGACGCGCTCGACCAGGGCGCGGTGGCGATCGTGGCCGGATTCCAGGGCGTGTCGCAGGTCAAGAAGGACATCACCACGCTGGGGCGCGGTGGCTCGGACACCACGGCCGTCGCGCTGGCGGCTGCCCTGGACGCCGAGGTGTGCGAGATCTACACCGACGTGGACGGCGTTTTCACCGCCGATCCGCGCGTGGTGAAGAAGGCGCGCAAGATAAACGAGATCGCATTCGAGGACATGCTCGAACTCGCGGCCAGCGGCTCCAAGGTGCTGCACCTGCGCTGTGTCGAGTACGCCCGCCGCTACAACATCCCCATCCACGTCAGGTCGTCGTTCTCCGGCCACGTGGGCACCTGGGTGCGGAACAAGCCCGAAGGAGAAGAAGGCATGGAGCAGGCGATCATCTCCGGGGTTGCCCACGACACGTCGGAGGCCAAGATCACGGTCGTGGGCGTGCCGGACAAGCCGGGTGAGGCCGCGGCCATCTTCCGTACGATCTCCGACGCCCAGCTCAACATCGACATGGTGGTGCAGAACGTCTCCGCCGCGTCCACCGGGCTGACCGACATCTCCTTCACGCTGCCGAAGACCGACGGCCACAAGGCCATGGAGGCGCTGACCAAGGCGCAACCCGAAATCGGCTTCGACTCGCTGCGCTACGACGACCAGATCGCCAAGATCTCGCTGGTCGGGGCGGGGATGCGGACCAACCCCGGGGTCACGGCGACGTTCTTCGAGGCGCTGTCGAACGCGGGCGTGAACATCGAGCTGATCTCGACCTCCGAGATCCGCATCTCCGTGGTGACGCGGCAGGACGAGGTCAAGGACGCGGTGCGCGCCGTGCACAGCGCGTTCGGTCTGGACAGTGAGAGCGACGAGGCCGTCGTGTACGGCGGCACGGGGCGATGACCGGGTCCCACGAGGGGCACGGTGAGAGTGGTGTGAACGTGGCGAGTGGTGTGGGTGACGTGGTTCAGGTGAACGGCAGTGGCGGTTCCGCGGCGCAGGGGCGCGCGGGGAAGCCGACGCTGGCGGTCGTCGGGGCGACCGGCGCCGTCGGCACGGTCATGCTCGGCATCCTCTCGGAGCGGGCGGACATCTGGGGCGAGATCCGACTGATCGCCTCGCCGCGCTCGGCGGGCCGCAAGCTCACCGTGCGCGGTGAGCAGGTCGAGGTCGTCGCGCTGAGCGAGGAGGCGTTCGAGGGCGTCGACGTCGCGATGTTCGACGTACCGGACGAGGTGTCCGCGCAGTGGGCGCCGATCGCGGCGTCCAAGGGCGCGGTGGCGGTCGACAACTCCGGTGCCTTCCGGATGGACCCGGACGTGCCGCTGGTGGTGCCCGAGGTCAATGCGCACGCCGCCCGCGTGCGCCCCCGCGGGATCATCTCCAACCCCAACTGCACCACCCTGTCGATGATCGTCGCGATGGGCGCGCTGCACGCGGAGTTCGGGCTGAGCGAGCTGATCGTCTCCTCGTACCAGGCCGTGTCCGGCGCCGGCAAGGAGGGCGTGGACACGCTCCGCGCGCAGCTCGCCAAGGTGGCGGGCACGGAGCTTGGCACGCAGCCGGGTGACGTACGCCGTGCGGTCGGCGACACCGGTCCGTTCCCCGGGCCGATGGCGCTGAACGTGGTGCCGTTCGCCGGCTCGCTCAAGGACGACGGCTGGACGTCCGAGGAGCTCAAGGTCCGCAACGAGTCGCGCAAGATCCTCGGTCTGCCCGACCTGCGGGTCACCGCGACCTGTGTCCGGGTGCCGGTGATCACGACCCACTCGCTGACCGTGCACGCGCGGTTCGAGAACGAGGTCACGGTGGCCGCGGCGCACGAGATCCTGGCCAGCGCGCCGGGCGTGGTGCTCTGCGACAACCCGGCCGAGGGCGAGTTCCCGACCCCCGCCGACGTGGTCGGCACCGACCCGACGTGGGTGGGCCGGGTGCGGCGCTCCCTCGACGACCCGCAGGCGCTCGAACTCTTCGTCTGCGGCGACAACCTGCGGAAGGGCGCGGCCCTGAACACCGCGCAGATCGCCGAGGTCGTCGCGGCGGAGCTGACGGGCTGACGGAGCTGTCGGGCTGACGGGCTGGGGGCCCGGCGGTCGGCCTGCCGGCCGGGGTTTTCCTTCGCCCCGGCGGCCCGGCACCCGATGACGAACGGGCGGTCACCTCGGGGTGGCCGCCCGTTGGGTGTGTACGGGGTGTGTGCGGGGTGGGCGTGGGGTGGGGCGTGTGGACTGGGTGGCTGTGGGGTGGGTTGGTTGCCCTGTGGGTGGCTTGCCTCGCGGGTGGTTGCCTCGTGCGTGGTCGTCTGGTGGGTGACCGTTTGGTGGGTGTGGTGGGTGGTCGCTCAGCGGGTGATCGGTCGGTGTGTGGGGCGGGGGCGTCTTGTGGGGTGGCGTTGTGCGGCGAACGGGCCTGTTGCGTACGGGAGTTGGGGTGCTGATAGTGGCGGGTTGCTGTTCTTCGGGGTTGGGTGGGTGGTTGGTCTTGCGGGGCGTGGGGTGGATGCGGGGGCTTGCGGTGGGGGCCTTCGCCGTTCCTTGCCAAGGTGTTCCGGGAATCGTTGCTCCTTGATCTTTTGTCGCTGTGCGTCGGCTGCCTAGGCTCGTTGTCGGCTGTCCTGCGGATGGGCCGGGTTGGTCGGGGTGGCCGGGGTGGTCTGCGGTGGGGCGGGGTAGTGCGTGGCGGGGCATGAGGGGGTGGATCGGGCGAGGTCGGCGGCGTGTGGGTGACCGGAATCTGTGGGGCGGTGCCCGGGAGTTGGCCGCTCTGCGGTAGAACAATGTGAAGATTCTGTGATCCGCCTCTGCGGCTACCCCGCTTGATCTGCGTCATCATTTTGTTTGAGCATTCGCTGCCCGTTCCCCGCAACCGTCGGTGAATGGGTGGCGTCTTCGTCACAGCCCCGCACGGGCGGTGTCGCAAATGGGGCATTGAGGGAGGGTCGGTGCGCATGGGGGCATTGAGAGCGCTGCTCGGGGCGGCGTCTCACGCGTACAACCCTGACGGGGGGAAGCGTGTCCAACAAGCGTGGCAGAGGTATTCGGCATGGCAACAGTTCCGGGGCGGGGTGGCGCGACCGTGCGTCCGCTGCGTCCCCGCGCCGCTGGCGGTATGCCGGTGATCGCGCCATGGCCCGCCGCGGGCCCCGTCCAGGTACCTTCACAGCGCGGGGACACTGACGAGGCGATGGCAGCGGGCACCACAGTCGATCACCTCACCGAGACCTACCGCGCCCATTACAGGTCGCTGCTCGGTCTCGCCGCTCTCCTTCTGGACGATACGGCGTCCTGCGAAGACGTCGTGCAAGAAGCGTTTATACGTGTGCATTCGGCACGTAATCGTGTGCGCGATCCGGAAAAGACCCTCGCCTATTTGCGTCAGACCGTCGTCAACCTTTCTCGTTCTGCGCTGCGCCGCCGCATTCTCGGGCTGAAGTTGCTGTCGAAGCCCATGCCGGACATGGCGAGCGCCGAAGAAGGCGCGTACGAACTGCTGGAGCGCGATCAATTGATTCAGGCGATGCGCGGTTTGCAGCGCCGCCAGCGCGAGGTTTTGGTGCTGCGGTATTTCGCCGACATGACCGAAGCGCAGGTCGCGGAGACCCTCGGAATATCCCTGGGCTCGGTGAAGGCGTACGGCTCGCGCGGAATTGCGGCGCTGCGCGTCGCGATGGAGGCCCCGGCATGACCCACGAGCACGCCAGGCCGGGTGAACCAGACCGGCAGGATGGCCATGGCCACGGCCGGGACGACTCCCGGCAAACGGCGCGTACCGACCGTGCGGAGCGCGAAGCGGCGCCCGGTACGGAGCGGGGCGCCGCGGTAGCGCGTACGGAAGGGGCTGCCGCGGTGGTGCGTACGGAGGGGGCTGCCGGGGCGGTGCGTACGGCGGAACCTGATGTGGCGGAGGCCGGTGCGGCGGAGACGGATGTGGCCGGGGCCGGGGCCGGTGTGGGGGAGTCGGAGGCGGCTGCGCCTGATGCGGATGCCGACCAACCCACGGATGTTGACCAACCCACCGATGTTGACCAGCGCACGGCTGCCGACCAACTCGCCGATGTTGACCAACCCGCGGATGCTGACCAACGCACCGATGTCGACCAACCCACCGATGTTGAGCCGGCCGCCGGGGCGAGCGTCGAGCGGGGTGGGGCTGCCGAGTCGGGTATGACGGCAGGGTCGAGTACGGCGACCAAACCGGGGCCCGCCACCGGGCGGGACACGGCGACCCAGCCGCGTACGGCTGGAGGCAAGGGCGCGGCGACCTCGGCGAGTACGGCCACCCAGGGGGGTACGGTCGTCAAGCCTGGCAAGGCCGCTCAGTCGGACACACCCACCGAGCAGGGCGCGGCCACCCAGTCGGACACACCCACTCAGCCGGACTCAGCCAACGGGCAAGGCACAGCCACCGGGCAGAGCACAGCAGCCAAGGGCGGCGTGCTCGGCGTGCTCGATGGGCTCGGTGGTGGGGCGTTGGACGGGGACCTGGACGAGCAGGCGCTGCGCCGCATGCTGCAAGGTGCCGTACAGGACCTGGAGCCCGCGCCGAAATCGCTCGACCAGCTACGCCGTGCCGTACCCGCCCGCCGTACACGGCGGCGCCAGATCCTCGTCGGCGCCTTCGCGGCGATTGTGCTCGGCGGGGCGGCGATCCCGGCGCTGGTGCGGGTGACCGCGCTCGGCGACACCTCGCCCAGCCGCCCGGCGAACGCCGCGAGCAGCGAGCGCACGCCCGACCAGGCAGCCGGCGGGCACCACGGCGAACGCGGCCCGAGCGCGCGGCCGACGTCGCCGTCGAAGAAGGACAAGGAGAGGGAGAAGGAAGAGAAGGAGAAGGAAAAGGCGGCGAAGGAGGGGAAGGGCAAGCCGACGACGCAGCGGCCGACGTCCGCCCCGGGCCCCGTCCTACCGCCGAACCCTTCCACCACGCTGGCCGCCACCTCCCCGACCTGTCTCCGGGACCAACTCGGCGACGGCGGCAGCAGCGTGGGCGCGGCCGACGCCGAAGGCCGGGTGTACGGGGCGTTCCGGATCGTCAACACCTCGGCCGACCCGTGCTCCGTCGACGGCAGCGGCGTGGTGGGCGCGGTGGCGCAGGGCGCGGCCGACACGTCCGGCGTCCAGGTCGTCGACCACACGTCGGGCGACCCGGCGAGCGAGTTGCCCCCGCCGTCCGCGGTGTCCGAGCAGATCATCCTGCGGCCCGGCGAGGCGTACGAGGTGCGGTACGCGTGGATTCCCACGTCGGGCGGCGGTAGCTGCTCCGACGCGAGCACTCCGAGCCCCACGCCGACGCCCGAGGAACCCCCGAAGAGCCCGGTGGAGGGCGAGCCCGGCGCGGAGGCACCGGGCGAGAGCACGGCGGGCCCGGGCGGCGACGGCGGGGGCAGCGGCAGCGGTGGGGGCGGCGGTGTGGAACCGTCCACCCCGTCGAGCGTGGTGATCAGCCACACGCCGGACGCGGGCGACCCGGCGGTCGCCACGGCCACGGTCCCCGAGGCCTGCGGCGGCACGGTCTACCACACGGGGGCTTTGGCCAGCCCTTGATCCGGGGCTCCGGTGGGTTGGGGCGAGCCCTTGGCTGGGGGGCTTCGGTGGGTTGGGGCCGGCCTGTGATTTGGGGGCGACTCGTGGTGTTGGGTGCGGCGTGCGGGCGGGCGCAGTGATGTGATCCGGTCCGGGCGTGGTGCGCGTCGGCGCAGGTGAGCGACGTACGGCCGTACCGTGCGGGGCGTGGCGCGATCTGTCCGGTGGCCGGCGTACGCGCGTCAGGTGAGGCCCCTCGTGTGGGGGGCGCGGGCCGGGACCGTACCGTGGGGGTGTGTATCGGTTTCTGCTGACGCCCCGGTGGTGGGGGATCAACGTCTTCGCCGCGCTGAGCATCCCGGTGTGCCTGTTCATGGGGAGCTGGCAGCTCAGCCGCTTCGAGTCGCGCGTCGACTCGCACCAGGAGCAGCAGGAACACGCCAAGCAGGCGGAGTCGACCCGGGCCGTGCCGCTGGCCGAACTGCTGCCGATCACCAGGGACAGTTCGGGGCGACAAGCCGAGGCGGTCGGGCGGTACGACGCCGAGCGGCAGTTGCTGGTCCCGAACCGGGCGCTGGACGACCGCGACGGCTTCTACGTACTGAACCTGCTGCGGATCGAAGGCGCGCGCGCCATCCCCGTCGTACGCGGCTGGCTGCCCGGCGACGCGGACGCCGCGGCGGACCGCGCCAAGGTGCCGGCACCGCCCGCCGGCGAGGTGACCGTGGTCGGGGCGCTCCAGGCGTCCGAGAACAGCCGGAGCAACGGTGTGCACGCCCGTGGTGGTCTGCCCGCCGGCCAACTCGGCATGATCAGTGCGGCCTCGCTGGTCAACCTGGTGCCGTACGACGTGCAGGACGCGTGGATCACTGTGACCAGGGCCGCCACCCCGCTCAAGCCCGTGCCGCCGGCTGCCGCCGAGGGCACCGGGCTCGACCTGAAGGCGTTCCAGAACCTCGGCTACACCGGCGAGTGGTTCGTCTTCGCCGGCTTCGTGATCTTCATGTGGTTCCGGCTCTTCCGCCGCGAGGTGGAGAACGCCCGCGACGTGGAACTGGGGATCGCCCCACCGTCCGGCGGCCCGGGTGGCATCGGGGCGACGGATGATGGGGCGGGGGGTCCGGGTGGGGCCAGTGGTTCCGGTGGGGTGGATGGCGGTGCCGGCGGGGCCAGTGGGGTAGATGGTGCCGGCGGGGCAGATGCTGGTGCTGGTGGGGCGGGGAGTTCTGGTGGGGCCGGGGGTGCCGGCGAGGTGGACGGTGGTGCCGGTGGGGCCGACGGGGTGGGCGCTGCCCCTCGGCCTACGGCTCCCTCTCGAAGCTAGCGGCTCCTTCAAGGGCCCTCGGCCTCACGCTGCCTCTCGAAGCTGGGGACCGGCCCTTCCCGGGTCTCCTTCCCCGGCCGAAGCTAGGCGGCCTTTCCCCGGGGGCCCCTCCCCCCCTCCCCTCCCCGCCCCACCCCTCCCGAAGCCAAGCCCCCACCCCACGCCCACGCCCCACCCCCACGCCCACGCCCCACCCCCACGCCGCACCCACCCCAAGCCCAAGCCCCCCGCCCCGCCCCACCCCCAGCCCTACTCCACGCCCCGTCCCACGTGTCGTTCCGCGAAGGCGATCTCCATCCGGACCTGCTTGATCCGTTCTTCGACGACGAGTGAGCCGTGGCCCGCGTCGTACCGGTACACCTCGTGGATGGCGCCGCGGCGTTCCAGGCGGGTGACGTAGTTTTCGACCTGGCGGATGGGGCAGCGCGGGTCGTTGACGCCGGCCGAGATGTACACCGGGGCCTGTACCTGGTCGACGTAGGTCAGCGGGGACGAGGCCGCGAAACGCTCGGGGACCTCGTCGGGGGTTCCGCCGAGGAGCGTGCGGTCCATCGCCTTCAGGGCCTCCATTTCGTCGTGGTAGGCCGTGACGTAGTCGGCGACCGGCACGGCGGCCAGGCCGACTGCCCACGCGTCGGGTTGGGTGCCGAGGCCGAGCAGGGTGAGGTATCCGCCCCAGGAGCCGCCGGACAGCACGAGCCGCTTCGGGTCGGCGAGCCCGGAGGAGACGGCCCATTCCCGCACCGCCGCTATGTCCTCCAGCTCGATCAGGCCGACGCGGTGTTTGAGCGCGTCCGTCCAGGCCCGGCCGTAGCCGGTGGAGCCGCGGTAGTTGACCCGTACCACCGCGTATCCGTGGTCCACCCAGGCCGCCGGGCCGGCTGCGAACGCGTCGCTGTCGTGCCAGGTGGGGCCGCCGTGGATGTCGAAGACGGTGGGGAAGGGGCCTTCGCCCGCGGGGCGCTGCACCAGGGCGTGCACCAGGCCGCCGGGGCCTTCCACCCAGGCGTCGGTCACCGGCACCGAGTCGGGGGCGCGGCCCGAACCGCCGGGCAGCGGCGGCGGCTCCAGGACGACGCGGCCGGTCGTCGACCTGACCTGCGGCGGCTGCTCGGCCGACGACCACAGGAACTCCACGGACCCGTCGGGCCGCGCCGTCGCCCCGGAGATCGTGCCGCGGGGCGTGTCCACCTGGGCGAGTTCGCCGGAGGCCAGGTCGTACCGCCACAGTTCGCTGCGGGCCTGGAAGCTGTGGTCGACCAGCAGCGCGGTGCCGTCCGGATACCATTCGGCGCCCACGTCGCCCGGCAGGTCGATGGTGAGTGCGCGTTCTTCGCCGGTGACCGGGTTCCAGATCATCGGCTCCCACCGGCCGCGCCGCTGGTGGCCGACGAGCAGTCGTACGTCGCCGGGGACGGGCGCGAATCCGAGCACGGACAGGCCGAGCTCTTCCGTGCCGCCCTTGGTGTCGTCCAGTTCGGCGACGGGGCTGCCGTCCAGGCGGACGACGCGGATCGCGGAGTGCATGGCGTCGCCGTGCTCGGTGTGCTCGATGGCGATCAGTTCGCAGTCGTGCGAGAGGTCGCCGACGCCCGCCGACTGGCGGTGCCGGTAGATCTCCACGGCTGCTGTGGCCCCGCCCGCATCGGCCACGGAACCGTCCTGACCTGCGGCGTTGCCGACGCTGCCGACCTGGGGGACGACGTGGATGACGGAGCCTTCCTCGTCCGTTGAGCGGCCGATGACCGCCGTGCCGTCCAGGCCGAGCGCCAGGCCGGCCGGATAGGAGGGGGCGAGGCCGGGGACGGCCGGCTCGTCGTCGCCGCCGGTGAACGGCTGCCGCAGCCACACCCCGAACTCGTCGCCGTCGGTGTCCGAGAACCACCAGATCGACTGGCCGTCGGGGGCGAGCACGCCGTCCGTGGTGCCGTTCGGCCGGTCGGTCACCTGGCGCTGCTCGCCCGAGTCGCGGTCCCAGGCGTACAGCTCGTACGTGCCCGTGGCGTTCGACACGAACAGCGACCGCTCCGGTGCGCCCTCGGCCCAGTCGGGCAGGCCCACGCGCGCCGCCCGAAACCGCTTCTCCCAGTCCGGCCACGTCCCGATGCCGCCGGCCGCGCCGTCGCTCCCGGTGGCCTTCGGGGTGCTGGCCTCCGTGCTGCCGCCCGGCTGCTCGGCCGCGCCCCGCACCGCTTCACTGCTCTCAGTCATGACCCCATTCTGCGCCGGGTGGGGGACAACTCGCTGGCGAGCCCTCCTGCCTGTGGATAACCTCCCCGACATGGCCCGTCCGATTGCCCCGAAAGACTGGCGGGAGGCGAACCGCGCTCGCTGGGACGAGCGTGTTCCCATCCACCTGACCAGCGATTACTACGATCTGGACGCGTTCCGCGCCGGCCGCGACCCATTGTGTGACTTTCAGATTGATGAGGTCGGGGACGTCACGGGCAAGAGCCTGCTGCACCTCCAGTGCCACATCGGGCTCGACACCCTCTCCTTCGCCCGGCGCGGCGCGGCCCGGGTCGTCGGCCTGGACTTCTCCGAACCCGCGGTGGCCGCCGCCCGGGGCCTCGCCGCCGACCTCGGCCTCACCTCCGACCGGGCGGGCTTCGTCACGGCCGATGTCTACGACGCGGTCGCGGTCGTGCCCGACGCCGCGTACGACGTGGTGTACACCGGCATCGGTGCCCTGTGCTGGCTGCCCGACCTGGAGCGCTGGGCGCAGGTGGCCGCCGAGCTCGTGGCCCCCGGAGGCTTCCTCTACCTCTCCGAGTTCCATCCGCTGACCGACGCCCTGGACGACGCGAGCGCCAGCCGCATCGCCCACGACTACTTCAGCCGCGAGCCGTGGATCGACGAAACCCCCGGCACCTACACCGACTTCGACGCCCCCACCCGCAACAACCGCAGCGTGGAGTGGCAGCACCCGCTCGGGGCGGTGGTCTCCGCGCTGGCCGGGCAGGGGCTGCGGATCGAGTTCCTGCACGAACACGACAAGACGCTCTTCGCCCGCTTCGGCTCGCTGCAACGCGTGGCCGGCACCCCCTACTACCGGCTGCCGCCCGGCCAGCCGCGCATCCCCCTGATGTACTCGCTCCGCGCGTCCAAGCCCGCGACCAGCGGCTGAGCCCACGGCTGCCGGCTCCGCACCCATTCGCTCACGCGGCCGGGAAGACCAGCACCTTCACTCGGTGGTGAGGACGAGCACCCTCACTCAGTCGTGAAGACCAGCACCGCGTTGTGGCCGCCGAAGCCGAACGAGCAGGAGATCGCGGCGGACATCGGCGTACGGCGCGGGCTCCCGGACACCACGTCCAGCTTGTGGTCGCCGTCCTGGTGACCGAAGTTGGCGGTGGGCGGGATGGTCTGCTGCTCCAGGCTGAGGACCGTGAACGCGGCCTCCAGGGCCCCCGCCGCGCCGAGTGCGTGCCCGATGACGCTCTTGGACGCCGTCACCGGCGGCGGCCCCTGGTCAAACACCCGGCTGAGCGCCGCGGCCTCGGCGGCGTCGTTCAGCCGCGTCGACGTGCCGTGCGCGTTGACCTGGCCGATGTCGCGGGGCGCGCACCCCGCGTCCCGCAGCGCGGCCCGGATCGCCCGCGCCGCGCCGCTGCCGTCCGGGAGCGGCGCGATGGGGGGGTGCGCATCGCTGGTCGCGCCGTAGCCGCGCAACAGCGCACGGACCCGGGCCCGGCGCGCCCGCGCCGTCGCGTACCGCTCCATGACCAGCACGGCCGCCCCCTCGCCGAGGACGAAACCGTCCCGCTCGGCGTCGAACGGGCGGCTGGCGAGCTCCGGTTCGGCGCACCGTCGGGAGAGCGCCCGGAGCCGGGCGAAGCAGGTCGCGCTCATCCGGCAGCAGCCCGATTCGCTGCCGCCGGCCAGTACGACGTCGCACGCCCCCCAACGCAGCAGGTCCCTGGCCACGCCGAGGGCGGTGGCCCCGGAGGCGCAGGCGCTCGCGGTGGTGAACCCGGGGCCGCGCGCCCCCAAGTCCATTGCCACCTCGCCGGCGGCCATGTTCGGCACGCTGCGCGGCAGCGCCAGCGGCGACACCCGGTCCGGCCGCCCGTCGTCGAGCTGGGCGAACTCGGCCGGGTAGGAGGTGAGGCTGTTGGACCCGACGCCGAGCACCACCCCGACCCGTGCGCCCTGCCAGGTCCCCGGGGCGAGCCCGGCGTCCGCGACCGCCCGCCGCGCGGCGACCAGTGCGAACTGGCTGAAGCGGTCGGTACGCCGGGCCCACCGTTCACCCAGCTCGGCCCGGGCGTCGAAGTCCGGCACCCGACAGCAGAAGTCGACCGGAAGACCCGCCAGCTCCGCGTCGTACGAGGCCAACGAGCGCCCGCGGCACAGCCCGGCCCAGTTGGCTTCCGGCGTCAGCCCGGCGGGGGAGAGCACCCCGAGTCCGGTCACGGCGATGTCAGCGGTCGGCGCCGCGGCGACACCCATCGTTCTCCTCACGGGCCGCTCCCTCGGCGTCGGTACGCGCGCGCCCGGAGCGGCGGGCGGCACGCGGCCCCACCCCTGTGCGTAGGACTGTGCCAGAACCGGCACCCGGCGCGGCCGTACCACCGCGCGCCATCTGGGGGAGAACGGTGGCCGGGGGTACGGGGTTACGGGCGGTGGGCCGTGGGTGCCGCGGGCATGGGCCCGTGGGTACGGGGTGCTGGGCGCGAGCCCGTACGCGCGAGCCCGTACGTGCAGCTCGTACGCGGAGCCCGTACGTGCAAGCTCGTGCCCCGATCCCACGCAGCCCCCCACCACCCTGGTCATCCCTCAAGTGCCGTGATCCACAAGCACGCTGCGCGATGGCTGTCCAGAGCTGTGGATGCGTCAGTTTTTAAATCCTTTAAAGGCAGAGGTGTCGTCGATGGGGCGAAGGCGTCTTCGGCGGACGGGCGCCGGAAGGGCCGGAGGGCCGGCCGACTGCATGACCGGGCGGCCGGACGGGCGGGCGGCCGGACGACTGGCGGGCGGCTGGCGGGCAGTCGGGCGCGCAACTCATTGACGCAACCGCCTAGTTGCCATAGTGTCGCAACTGAACGGTTGCTACATGTTGGAGGTCTCCATGGCATTCCCCGACCGCATCGAGCGGACCGTGCAACTCGCCCAGCCGCCGGGCGCGGTGTGGTCGGCGCTGACCACGGCCGAGGGGTTGGGTGCCTGGTTCGGCGACGGCGCCGACATCGACCTGCGACCCGGCGGGGCGGCGCAACTGCGCTGGGACGGCGGGTTCACCGCCGACCTGTGCGTGGAGCGCGTCGAAGAACCGGTGGTCTTCGCCTTCACCTGGCGGCTGCACGGCCTGCCGGCGGACGACCCGCGCCGCACCTACGTCGAGTTCACGCTCGAACCCACCGGCGCCGGCACCCGCCTCACCGTCGTCGAATCCGGCTTCGCCCAACTGCCGCTGCCGGACCGCGCCGCACCGTACGAGGCGAACACGGAGGGCTGGGACCGCGAGTTGGGCGAACTGATCGACTACCTCAACCAAGCAGCGGCCTGACCCACCCACCCCCACTTCCACTCCCACCCAAACCCGCAGCCGGCCCCACACCCCGAGCCACCCCAAACCCTCCCGGCCCCTCCCCACACCCAAACCCACGACCGGCCCCCTCCCCCCGGGCCACCCCAAGCCATCCCCAACCCCCCGGCCTCCTCCACGCCTGGCCCCCTCCCACACCCCCCCACCAGCCAGCCGCCCCGCCCAAGCGCCACACACCCCCACACCCGGGCCACCCCCCACACCCGGCCACCCCACCCGCACCCACCTCCGATACTGACCCAATGCCCTCCGAAGCCATGCCCTCCGAAGCCGCGCCCCCCGCGCCGCTGACCGGGCCCCCGCCCGCCGGCGGTCCGCGGTCCGCCGAGTTCGAAGCGGTTGCCGAACGGGTCTTCACGGCCCTGGCCGACCCGAGTCGCCGGGCCATCCTGTCCGCGCTGGCCGCGGCCGGTCCGGCGACCGCAACCGATCTGGCGGCCCGGCTGCCGATCAGCCGGCAGGCGATCGCCAAGCACCTGACCCTGCTGGCCGACACCGGCCTGGTCACCGCCGAACCGGGCGAGCGCCGCCGGGTGCGCTACCGATTGCGTTCCGCGCCCATGCAGGTCGCCCAGCAGTTCCTGGCCGCGCTGGCCCGCGACTGGGACGGCCGCCTGGACGCACTTCAGGAACACCTCGACCGCGCGGCTCCCGCCCCGCCCACCGAACCGCCCGACACCACCTGAGGACGTGAGGACGACATGCCCACCGACCAGCCGCGCACCGCACAGACCGCCCCACAGACCGCCCCACAGACCGTCCCGCCGGCCGCCCTGCCGCCCGTCGTCGACCGCGCCGCCTGGCAGGCCGAGATCGACGCCCTGCGGGACCGCGAGAAGGCCCACACCCGCGCCGGCGCCCCCCTCCCCGCCGGCGGCCCCCCCCCCCCCCCCCCGCGGGGGGGGCGGGCCCCCCCCCCGCGGCGGGGGCGGCCCCCGGACCGGATACCCATGGGCCGCCCGGGCGAGCCGGACGAGATCGCGGCGGCCATCGTCTGGCTGCTGTCCCCGCAC
>NZ_JBEHZD010001170.1:0-414 GCF_040240285.1 Streptomyces sp. HSW2009
GGGGGGGGCGCGGGCGCGGGGCCGGGCCGGCCCCGCCCGGGCGGGCAGGGCGCGGCGCGCCCGGGGCGCGGGGCGGGGCCCCGCGCGCGCCCCGGGCCGCGCGCTCGACGTCGCGTACTCCGTCAACGGCGGCACCTCCTGGCAGCGGGCCGCGGTGGTCGGCGGCGTCGCCACCGTCCCGGCCCAGAAGGCCGGCACCGCCGTCACGCTCCGCGCCAAGCTGACCGACACCGCGGGCAACACGCTCACCCAGACCGCGGTCAGCGCCTACCGGACCCGGTAGCCGCCCCAGCCGGGCGGGCCGCGACCGGCGGGTCGCTGTCCACCCACCCGTGCCCCCCCCCGCGGGGCCCCCCGCCCCCCCCCCCGCCGGCCCCCCGGCCCCCCCCCCCCGCGCGCGCGGGGGGGGGGGGG
>NZ_JBEHZD010001171.1:0-413 GCF_040240285.1 Streptomyces sp. HSW2009
TGTTGAGTTCTCAAGGAACGGACGCTTCCTTCGGTCCCGTTTCACCGGGCCCTCCGGGCGCTTCCCTTCGGTGTTTCACACTCTATCAGGTCTTTTCCCCGCTCTCTGACCGCTCATTTCTCGTCCATAAAGGCACGCGAAATCGCAATTCAGAGAATTGAATCAAGATCTCATAGAGGCCGCCCTTGAACCGTGCGGCTAACCGCTTTGTGTCCGTGGGCAGGAGTACGACAGTACAGCGCGCCTCTACCCGAGGCAAATCGGTTCGCCAGGCGTGGGGGGGGGGGGGGGGGGGGGGGGGGGGGCGCCGCGCCCGCCGGGCGGGGGGGGGGGCGCGCCCCCCCCGCGGGGGGGCCGCCGCCCCCCGCCGGCGGCGGGGGGGGGGGGGGGGGGGGGGGGGGGGGGGGGGGGGG
>NZ_JBEHZD010001172.1:0-411 GCF_040240285.1 Streptomyces sp. HSW2009
GGCGGGCGCGACCACGTAGCCGACCAGGGGGGGGCCGCCGGCGCGGGCGGCGGCGACCACCGCGGCGTCCCGCACCCCGGGTTCGGCCCGCAGCGCGGCCTCCACCTCGCCCGGCTCGACCCGGTGGCCGCGGATCTTCACCTGCTGGTCGGCGCGGCCGACCACCTCAAGGGTGCCGTCCGGGCGCTGCCTGGCCAGGTCGCCGGTGCGGTACATGCGCGCGCCCGCGCCCGTGAAGGGGTCGGCGACGAAGCGTTCGGCGGTGAGCGCGGTGCGCCCCAGGTAGCCGGTGGCGACGCCGGCGCCGGCCACGTACAGCTCGCCGGTGATCCCGTCCGGGGGGCGGGGGGGAGGCCCGGGCCGGGCCGGGGGGCGGGGGGGTGCCCCACCGGCGGCCCCCCCCGGGGGGGG
>NZ_JBEHZD010001173.1:0-407 GCF_040240285.1 Streptomyces sp. HSW2009
GCGGGTATTGATCCGGTGTCGTTGAAGGGTTCGGCGACCGGTGTGTATGCGGGCGTGATGTACCACGACTACGCCGCTGGCCTCTCCAGTGTGGGAGACGCCAAATTGGAGGGCTATTCGATGCTGGCCGGCTCCGGCAGCGTCGTTTCCGGTCGCGTTTCCTATGCATTGGGCCTCGAAGGTCCGGCGGTGACGGTGGACACCGCGTGCTCGTCGTCGCTGGTGGCGATGCATTTGGCGGCTCAGGCGCTGCGCCAGGGTGAGTGCACTTTGGCGCTCGCCGGTGGTGTGACGGTCATGGCGACCCCCGAGGTGTTCACTGGGTTTTCTCGGCAGCGTGGGTTGGCGCCTGATGGTCGGTGTAAGCCGTTTGCTGCGGCGGCTGATGGTACGGGGTGGGGTGAGGG
>NZ_JBEHZD010001174.1:0-404 GCF_040240285.1 Streptomyces sp. HSW2009
GAGAAGAGGATGAAGAAGTCGAGTGGGGTGTGGTGGGTGAGTTGGTGGAGGTTCCAGGCGGTGTGGGTTTTGGGGCGGAGTACGGGGTGGGTGCGTTGGGGTGTGAGGTGGGTGAGGAGTGCGTCGTCGAGTGTGCCGGCGGTGTGGATGATGCCGGTGAGGGGGTGTTGGGGTGGGATGGTGTTGAGGGCGTTGGCGAGTTGTTGTTTGTTGGTGGTGTCGCAGGTGGTGATGGTGGGGGTGGCGCCGAGTTGGGTGAGTTGGTGGTGGAGTTGGGTGGCTCTGGGTGCGTGGGGTCCTTGGCGGGAGAGGAGGAGGAGGTGGCGGATGTTGTGGTGGGTGACGAGGTGGTGGGCGACGAGGCTGGCGAGTACGCCGGTGCCACCGGTGATCACCACCGTCCC
>NZ_JBEHZD010001175.1:0-403 GCF_040240285.1 Streptomyces sp. HSW2009
GTCAATTCCACGTTGGTGGGGTGGGCTGCGGAGCACGAATTGGTGGTCACGGTCGAGGACAACGGCCGGGTGGGCGGGGTGGGCTCGGCCCTGACCGGTGCCCTGCGTGACGCCCGTATCACCACCCCCGTCCACGAATTCGCGCTGACCCAGAAGTTCTTCGAGCACGGCAGCAGAAACGAACTCCTGGACGAGTCCGGCCTCACCGCCGACAACATCGCCCAGACCGTCCAAGAATTGCTGGCCGCGGCCGGCACCCATCGTCTTCAGGATGTGTCATGACCGCTGTATCCCTTGGCCTGCCGACCGTTCCGACCAAGCTTGCCGACCGTAGGGTCAGTCGTCAGATTCAGGTGGGCTCGGTGCCCGTCGGTGGTGACGCTCCGGTGTCGGTGCAGTCGAT
>NZ_JBEHZD010001176.1:0-402 GCF_040240285.1 Streptomyces sp. HSW2009
GAACGCGGAGAGGTCGAGGTCGCGGGTCAGCTCGTGCAGGTGCAGCGCCGCATCCACCTTCGGACGCAACACCCTGTCCACCCGCTCCGGCGTCAACGACTCCACCACACCGTCGTCCAACACACCCGCCGCATGCACCACACCCGACAACGGATACTCCGACCCAACCCCCGCCAACAAACCCTCCACCGCAGCACGATCGGCAACATCACACGCCACCGCCCGCACCTCGGCACCCAACCCCGCCAACTCCGCCACCAACTCCGCCGCACCCGGCGCCTCCACACCACGCCGACTCGTCAACACCAAAGAACGCACACCGTGCTCCACCACCAGATGACGGGCCAACAACGCACCCAAACCACCCGTACCACCCGTGATCAACACCGTGCCACCGCCGTC
>NZ_JBEHZD010001177.1:0-400 GCF_040240285.1 Streptomyces sp. HSW2009
CCCCCCCCCCCCCCCCCGCCCCCCCCCCCCCCCCCCCCCCCGCCCCCCCCCCCGGGGGGGGGCCGCCCCCCGCGGCGTAGGCGGGGGGGGGGCGGCGCGGCATCCGCCGGCGGCGGGCCGGTGCCGCGGCGTGCTCCGGCGGGCAGGTGGGTGCCGGCCTGGTGCCCAACACCGCGGTTCGTCGCTGAAGACCGCGGGCCGGCGGCGGACGGCCCGGCCCGGCGCTGGACGGCGTGACCAGCGACGGATGCTGTGACCAGCGACGGACGGCGTGACCAGCGGCGGACGGCGGGGCCCGCGCCCGGCCCCCCGCCCCCCCAGTGTCTTTTACACAAGTCCCAGCCCCCCAGACGGACACCGAGCTGGGGTGGGGGGGGTGGGGGTTGTAAAATAGAGGAGG
>NZ_JBEHZD010001178.1:0-393 GCF_040240285.1 Streptomyces sp. HSW2009
CCGGCGGGCGCGTCCGCGCCGGGCGTCGGCCGGTGCTGCCCCGCCGTCGGGCACCTCGGCCGGATCGGCGGCCCCGCCCCGCCCCGCCCGCCCGCTCCGCGTACGCGGTTCCGCACCGCCCTGCCGTCCGCGCTTGCCTCGTGCCATCCGACCAGTATCGATCACCGCAGGCCACGGGGGTGCGGGGTGGTGCACGGTGGTGCATCGGCGGTTGGGGGGTGAGTGGATGGGTGGGTGCGGCGCTGGGCTGAGCTGGGGGTGGGGCGGCGCTCGGCTGGGGCGGCCAGGTGAGCGCGGCGCGGGGTTCGCGATCAGGTCGGGCGCCGCGCCCATGAGCCCGGGCCGCCGGCGCGGGTCCGCCCCCCGCCCCCCCGCGGAGCGCGGACGCCCGGG
>NZ_JBEHZD010001179.1:0-392 GCF_040240285.1 Streptomyces sp. HSW2009
GCTTTGGCGACTGCTTGGACGCCCTTGCCGAATCGCTTGCCCAGGGCGCGGAAGTTGGCCTTGGCGGTGGTGTCGACGAGGCTGCCGCCGACTTGGCTCAGCGAGGCGAGCGAGGTGACGTTGAGTTCCTCGGTGATCTGCGCGTGCAGGTCGGGGTGGAGGGTGTCGAAACCCTGCGCGGCGATGAGGGCGCGGGAGAGCGGCTGGCGGGTCTTGACGCCGGATTCGGCGCGGGTGGCCCGGCCGAGTTCGACCAGGCGACGGACCAGCAGCATCTGCTGCGAGAGCTGCGGGTCGATCAGCGCCTGGTCGGCTTCGGGCCAGGTGGTGAGGTGGACCGAGTCGGGGGCGGTGGGGTCGACCGGGACGATGAGGTCCTGCCAGACGCGTTC
>NZ_JBEHZD010000118.1:0-16527 GCF_040240285.1 Streptomyces sp. HSW2009
CCCCCGGCCCCCCCCCCGCGGCCCGCGCGGGGGGGGGGCCCGCGGGGGGCCCCCGCCCGGGGGGGGTGGGCCCCCCCCCCCCCCCGCGGGGGGGGGCCCCCCCCCCCCCCCCCCCGGCTGGCATCGCCACTGCCGGCGATCGAGGTCAGGGTGCGGGCGGGGACCGGCTGTTGCTCGCGCCCGAGGGCCCCGAGGTCAGCTACGGGCTCGCCGAACACGTGGCCGCCGAGTCGATGGACCGCAGCCGCGGCTTCTGGTGGTCGCCGGACGGCCGGGCCGTCCTGGCCGCACGCGTGGACGTCACCCCGGTGCGCCGCCTGTTCATCGGCGACGCGGCCCACCCACAACGGCCGCCCCGCGCGATCCGCTACCCGTCGGCCGGCACACCCAACGCCGACGTCTCGCTGCACGTCGTCACCCTGGACGGACGCCGCACCGAGGTGTGCTGGGACCGCTCGGCCTTCGAATACCTGGTCACCGCAGGCTGGGAAGGCGCAGACACCGCCCCCGAGGCCGACGCCACATCGCCGGCCGACCCGCATCCCGCCCCGCCGCGCGCGACCGCGGCCCGCGTCGTCCTCACCGTGCAGAGCCGTGACCAGCGCACGATGCGGGTACTGACGGCCGATCCCGCCACCGGCCTGACCCACACCCTGCACGAGCGGCAGGACCCGGCCTGGGTGCAGATCGTGCCCGGCTTGCCGGCCCGTACCGCAGCCGGCACCCGCGTCTGGCCGTGGGAGACGCCCGAGACCCGGGGCCTGCGCTTCGTACCCGCCGACGACGGGGCAGCCGGCGCGTCGGACGGCCGCCCGGCACAGACGCCCGCGGGGCTCCAGATCGATGCGGTGCTCGGCGTCGACGGCGAGCGGGTGCTGTTCGCCGCGAGCAGCGAGCCGACCGAACGCCATGTGTGGTCCTATGCCCCGGGCGATGGCCTGCGACGGCTGAGTGAGACGCCCGGCGTGCACGACGCGGTGTGCGGCGGCGGCACCGTCGTACTCGACAGCCGCACGCCCGACGGCGACACCGTCACCGTGCTGCGCGGCACGGCCGTGGTGGGTGAGATCGCCTCACGTGCCGAGCGTCCCGTGCTCATTCCGCGTCCCACCCTGTTGCGCCTCGGCCCGCGGGCTCTGCGCAGCGCGCTGTACCTGCCCTCCTGGCACACCCCGGAGCACGGCAGGCTGCCGGTGCTGCTCGACCCGTACGGTGGTCCCGGCATGCGCGTCGTACGCCGCTGTCGTGCCTGGTGGACATGCGTGTCGCAGTGGTTCGCCGAGCAGGGGTTCGCCGTGCTGGTCACCGATGGCCGGGGCACCCCGGGACGCGGCCCCGGCTGGGAGAAGACGATCCACCGCGACGTGCTCACCTCCGTGCTCGACGACCAGGTCGACGCCCTGCACGCGGCGGCGGCCGGCCACCCCCAGTTGGACCTGGACCGGGTGGCGATCCGGGGCTGGTCCTACGGCGGGTTTCTGGCAGCCGCCGCCGTACTGCACCGCCCCGAGGTCTTCCACGCCGCCATCGCCGGCGCCGCCCCGGCCGACCAGCGGCTCTACGACACGCACTGGAAGGAACGGTTCCTGGGTCACCCGGACGAGGACCCTGCGGCGTACGACCGCGCTTCCCTGGTGGGCCACGGGCACCTGTTGCGGCGCCCGCTGCTGCTGGTCCACGGGCTCGCCGACGACAACGTGCTGGTCGCCCACACACTGCGCCTGTCGGCGGAACTGTTGTCCGCCGGACGGCCACACACGGTGCTGCCGCTCCCGGAAGCCACCCACCTTCCGGTGGACAATGCGGTCACCGAACACCTTCTGCGGTTCCAGGTCGACTTCCTCCGCCGCTCGCTCGGCGACTGACCCTCGGCGACCGGCTCCGGACGTCGGTGTCCGCAGGCAACCCCCGGCCACGACACCCAGCCAGGAGCAGCGCCATGGCACGACCCACGACAACCGCGCACCAGCCGTCCCGCCGCACCCTGGTCATGGCCGTGGGTGTGGCGGGCCTGGCCGCCACCCTCGCCGCCTGCGGCGACTCCGGCGACGACGCGGGTGATGACACCTCGTCGGGCCCGCACGCCCTCGGCCGCACGGCGGACGTCCCGGAAGGCGGCGGCGTCATCTTCACGAAGCAGCGGGTCGTGGTCACCCAGCCGGCGGCCGGCGACTACAAGGCGTTCTCCGCCATCTGCACACACAACGGCTGTCCCGTCGCGAGCGTGTCCGGCGGCACCATCAACTGCGACTGCCACGGCAGCAAGTTCGACATCGCCGACGGCAGCGTGCGCAAGGGCCCGGCGACCCGCCCCCTGAAGGCCGCCAAGGTCACCATCGCGAAGGGCACCATCACGCTGCGCTGACCTGCCCCTTCCCCGACTGTTCCGATGCCCCGGGGGACGCCAAGGGACGCGCCTCCACCCGCCCGTCACGCCCGGCCCCGGCTGCTTCCACTTTCCTTGCCTGCCAAAGGTGTTGGCGCTGCCCGACCCGCCGCTGCGGCATTAGAGTGACACGGTGACCTCTCCGCAGCACGATCAGTCGCCGTCGGCCCGATCCCCGCTCCGCAACGAGGACCGCGAGGCCGCCGTGCAGCGACTGCAAGAGGCGTACGCCGACGACCGCATCTCGCACGAGGAGCTGGACCAGCGCCTGGACCAGGTGCTCACGGCCACGACGCCGGACGCGTTGGCGACGGCCGTGCGCGACCTGCCGCCGGAGCGTCCGGGCACCACATCGACGATCGCGGCGGCCAGCGGCCGGATCAAGCGCAGCGGTCCCTGGCAGGTGCCGCGGCACCTCAAGGTCGAGTCGGCGTTCGGAAAGGTCCGCCTCAACCTCGCCCGGGCGGTCATCACGTACCCGGTCGTCGACATCGAGTTGGTGCTCGGCACCGGTGGCGCCAAGATCACGGTGCCGCGCGACGCGACCGTGGACACCGAGGGGCTGACCGCGGGGTGGAAGACCATCCGGTACGAGCCCCGCTCGCCCGTCCGCGCCGACGGCCCCACGATCCGCTTCTCCGGCGCCCTGGGATTCGGCCGCCTCACGATCCGCCACGCACGCCGCTGAGCAACCCACCCGCGACGCCCCTGCACCACCTGCCGCGTCCCGGCCGAGCTTCACCGAGCATCCCGCGCACCCCCGCGTACCGCTCCCCACACCCCACTCCCACCCGACGCCCCCCGGCCGGCGCCTCACAGCCCACGCGCTGCCCGCGCCGGCCCGACTACGCGGCGTCCTCGGCCGCCCGATGCTCGGCTGCGGACGCCCGCAAGGCGTCCAGCGCCGCCCGGATCGACGGCCGGCGGTCGGCGTCGGCCCGCCAGATGGCGTAGATGTGCCGGCGCATGGTGTGCCGCACGGGCACCACCCGCACCCCGTCCGGAATCGGGCCCCGCCCCAGCCGCGGGGCCACCGCCACGCCGAGCCCCGCCGCGATCAGGGCGAGTTGGGTGTGGTGCTCCTCGGCCATGTGACAGATACGGGGCTCGATGCCCGCACCCCGCAGGGTGAGCATCAGCCAGTCGTGGCAGAACTCGCCCTTGGGCCAGGAGACCCACTCGTCGTCCGCGAACTCCTCCAACTCCACCTGGTCGCGGTCCGCCAGCGGATGGCCGGCCGGCATCGCCACATCGGCGGGGTCGTCCAACAGCGCCGCCTTCACCAACCCGTCGGGCATGGGCAGCGGCTTGTTGTACCAATCGAGCACCACCGCCAGGTCGAGGTCGCCGCGCATCACCGCAGGAACCGCCTCGTCCGGCTCCAACTCCTCAAGTTTTGCCCGCAGTTGAGGATGCTCAGCACGCAGCCGTACGAGCGCTGCGGGGAGCAGGCCGCGCGCGGCGGTCGGGAACGCGCCCAGCGACAGCTCACCCACCGCCTGACCGCGCTGCGCCTCCAGATCGGCCTGGGCCAGTTCGACCTGCGACAGGATGCGCGAGGCGTGGTCGGCGAGCAGCCGGCCGGCATCCGTCAGCCGCACCCCCCGGCCGTTCTTGGCCAGGAGTTGCTGCCCGGTCTCCCGTTCCAACTTCGCCAACTGTTGGGACACCGCGGACGTGGTCACGTGCAGCCCGTCGGCGGCGGCACTCACCGAACCGTGGCGAGCAACGGCTTGCAGCGTCCGCAGACGATCGAGGTTCAACACGTAAGCAATGCTACGCGATGACCGCCACAAAAACTCGATTGTCCTAATCCGTCCGGCCGGCCATGGTGATACCCATGCGCACACCCCCCGCCCCACGAGCCACCCCGGGCTCCCCGCTCACCACACCCGCTGCCCCACTCCCCCGCCCGACCCAGATCACCCCGCCATCGGAGGCCGCGACCGCTACGGCCGGCGAGACACCAGCCACCGGCGGCGGCCCCACCGGCGACAACGAGACCGACTCCCCCGCCGCGCCGGAGAGTGCGGACGCCCCGGCGACAGGCCACCGGCGGCACCGGCTCTTCGACTGGCGCATACGATTCGCCGCGCTGTCCCTGATCTGGGGGTTCAGCTTCCTGTTCATCAAGGTCGGCACGGACGGCTTCGCCCCGCTCTACGTCACCTTCGGGCGGCTGCTATTCGGCACGCTCGTCCTGCTGGCGGTACTGGTCGTCAAGCGCGACCGGCTGCCGCGCGGAGCCCGCCTGTGGGGCCATCTCACGGTGGCGTCCTTCCTGCTCAACGCCTTCCCGTTCTCCCTCTTCGCCTATTCGGAACTGCACATCTCGTCCACCCTGGCGGGCATCTGCAACGCCACCACCCCGCTCTGGGGCATGACGCTCTCCCTCGTCGCACTGTCCGAGGACCGCCCCACCCGCCGCCGCCTGGCCGGGCTCGGGCTGGGGTTCGTCGGCGTACTCATCGTGCTCGGCGCCTGGCAGGGCTTCTCCGGCCAGGACCCGACCGGCACCGCGATGGCACTGGTCGCCTCGTTCAGCTACGCGGTCGGCTGGATCTACGTACGACGCACCCTGGCGGACGCCCCCCACTCGAACATCTCCATGGCCGGCGGCCAGTTGCTGCTCGGCACGGTGCAACTCGGCCTGGTCGCCCCCTTCTTCGCCGCCACCCCCGATGCGCTGCCCGTGCTCCCCCTGCTGTCCGTCCTGGCCCTGGGCACCCTGGGGACCGGGCTCGCCTTCGTGGTCCAGTACGGGCTGGTCGCGGAGATCGGGCCCACGACGGCGACGCTCGTCACCTACTTCATTCCGGTCGTCGCGACGGCGGCCGGCGTACTGGTCCTGGGCGAGGGCCTGACGTGGAACACCCCGGTCGGCGCGCTGATCGTCCTTGCCGGAGCCGCCCTCACCCAGCGCGGCCCCCGCAAGCCAGCCGCCGCGCGAGCGCCCGCTCCGGCGCCCGATCAGCCGTAGCGCCCCGGCGACGCCGGGCGGATGGCGGATGCGATGGCGTCCGCGACCGCATCGACCTCTTCGACCCCGATGCCGGACACGGTCAGCCGGACACCGGGTGGTGAGGCCATGCGGAAGCGGGCCCCGGGGGCGACGGCCCACCCGGCGCGCTGCAACCGGGAGACCGCGACGGTCTCATCGGGGACCGGCACCCACACGTTCATGCCGCTGCGCCCGAACGCCTCGATCCCCCGCTCGGCCAGTGCCGCCCTGAGCGCGTCGCGCCGCTCGGCGTAGGAGGCCGCGACCCGCTCCGGGCGCACGGCCTCCGTCTCCCAGAGGTGGCGCACGGTGTCCTGCAACAGGTGGCTGACCCAGCCGGGCCCGAGGCGTAGCCGCCCACCCACCCGATCCACCGTGGTCGGGTCCCCGGTGAGCACGGCCAACCGCAGGTCAGGCCCGTACGCCTTGGCCGTGGAGCGGACCAGCACCCAGCGGTCGGTCGCCCCCGCGAGGGTGTGGAGCGGCAGGTCGACGATGCCGTGTCCGTGGTCGTCCTCGATCAGCAGCAGCTCGGGGCTTTCGGCGAGCAGAGTGCGCAGTTCGCGGCAGCGGTCGGCGCTCACCGCCGCCCCCGTCGGGTTCTGCGCACGGCTGGTCACCACCAGCGCCCTGGCCCCGCGCCGCACCGCCCGCTCCACCGCGGCGGGCAGCGGCCCCTCGTCGTCCAGCGCCACCGGCTCCGGCCGCAGCCCGAGCGCCGGGATCAGGTCGAGCAGGCCACCCCAGCCGGGGTCCTCGACCGCCACCACGTCCCCCGGTCGCAGATGCGCGGCGAGCACCCGCTCAACGCCGTCGAGCGCTCCGGAGACGACGGCGATCGGCCCCTTGGGGACCCCGTCGGCGGCGAGCTGCGCCTGCGCCAGCCGGGCCAGCGGCGCCGACACCAGCGGGGCGCCGTAGAACATCGACTGCTGCTCGTACTGCACGCTCACCGCCGCCAGCGCGGCGCGGAACGAGGGCAGCAGGGCGGGGTCCGGATTGCCCGTCGCCAGGTCACGCACCCCCTCGGGCACGTCGACGCCGATCGCCTCCCGCGAGGTGGTCGCCGGCCGGGGGCGCACCCGGCTGCCCCGCCGCCCGGCCGTCTCGATGACGCCGCGATCGCGCAGCGAGCGGTAGGCCGCCGCCACCGTATTCGGATTGACACCGAGCTCGACCGCCAACTCCCGCATAGGAGGCAGTAGTTCACCAGGCGCGAGCCCGCCCGAGCTTACGGCCCGTTCCACACTGGCGGCAATTTCTACGGCACGCCGCCCCTCGATCCGATACTCTCCTAGCACAATGACGAGTATGCACTAATACAAAGGAGAAGGCAATGGCTGCCGACGATTCCGCCGCCCCCGCTGGCACCCACGCTGCCACGCCGGGCCCCGCCCGGCCTGCCACCACGGACGCCCCCACCGGTGCGTACGGGCCGACCGACCGGACCGTGACCTCCCGGGACCGCGACCGGGCCGCCTATGACAGCGCGTTGGTGCACTCGCTGCTCGACCAGTCCTTCGTCTGCCATCTGGGCTTCGTACGCGACGGGGCGCCGGTCGTACTGCCCACGCTCTACGCGCGCGTAGGCGAGCGCCTCTACGTCCATGGTTCCACCGGCTCACGCCCGCTGCGCATGGCCGCGGGGGCCGGGGCGGATTCCGCGGCGCACGGGTCCCCCGGGGCGGACGAGGCAGCCGAGCCGGCACAGCCGGGGCTCGCCGTGTGTGTGACGGTGACGCATGTGGACGGCGTGGTGCTGGCCCGTTCGGCCTTCCACCACTCCATCAACTACCGCTCGGTCGTGGTGCACGGGGTGGCCCAGCAGGTCACCGACCCGGCCGAGCGCACCGCCGCCCTCGATGCCCTGGTCAACCATGTGATGCCCGGCCGTGCCGCCGACTGCCGCCCCGCGAACGCCAAGGAGTTGGCCGCCACGGCCGTACTCCGCATCGACCTCGCGGAGGCGTCGGCGAAGTGGCGGGTGGGTGGCCCGAACGACGAGCCGGAGGACCTGGGGCTGCCGCACTGGGCCGGCGTCCTCCCCGTGACCTCCGGTTTCGGCACACCGGAACCGTCGGACGACCTAGCGGCTGACATACCGGTCCCCGACTACGTCACAAACCGCTGACCGCTGGGCCGCCGCAGCAGCGCCCTCGCGGCAACCCGGCCGCGCGGCCGGTCGGCGACCGAAGGGTGTGCCGGCCGGGCCCGCCCGGTCGAAGGGTGTGCCATCCGGGCCCACCGGCCAAAGGGTGTGCCGGCCAGCACCCGGCTCGCCGGCACAACCGCCGCACGACGGGTCGCCACCCACAACTCCCCGGCGGCGGGACGCATCGCGATGCAGCGCAGCACGAAGCAACCCCACACGACGCAGCGCGACTCCGACGGCAGACGGCCCATTGTCGGAGCGCACCGAGCACCGCACACCATCGCTGGCGCGCGGGCGCCGGGCCGGCCCGCTGACCCGCGGGGCCAGCAGGCCGGCCGGTCAGACGGGCCGCATCACCCCCCGGTGCCGGGATTGGCGCGCGTCTCCGCGAAGGCGAGGGCCGCCACGGCGCACAGCAGCACGGCCGTACCGACCAGGGTCGCGGCCGTCAGCCGTTCGTCCAGGAGCGCCACGGCGATGGCCGCGGCCGTGACCGGTTCGATCAGTGTGAGGACCGAGACCGTGGTGGCGCGTACGACGGCGAGGCCGGTGAAGTACAGGCCGTACGCGAGCGCCGTCGGTACGGAGGCGATGTAGACGAGCAGCCCCAGCGTCTGCCCCCACTGCTCGGCCCTCGGCAACACCCCTTCCGCCAGCGCGAACGGCAACAGGCAGCCGGCGCACACCGCGAACGAGGTGACCGTGGTGAGGTAGGGGTCGACGGCGTCGCCGCCCCGCCCGAGATAGCGGGTGTAGACGGTGATGGTGGCGTAGCCGGCGGCCGAGAGCAGGGCGAGCCCGATGCCGGCCGGCCGGACCTCGCCGGTGCCCTCGCTGCCGAAGATCAGCACGCTCAGTCCGGCCAACGCCCCGACGACGGCGAACACGCCGCCCCGTCCGAGGTGTTCGCCGACGGTGACCCGCCCGGCCAGGGCGACCATGACGGGGGCCGCCCCCAGCGTGACGACGGTGGCGACCGCAAGGCCGGTGGCGTCGACGGCCTGGAAGTAGGCGGCTTGGAAGACGGTCAGCCCCAGGCCGGTGACGACGATGCGGAGCGTACGGTCGCGGCGCGAGGAGCGGGGCCGCACCGGACGGGTGGCCGGCCCGCGCCGGCGCAGCAGCAGTACCGGGAGCATCAGGGCGAGGCCGCCCAGGGTGCGCCAGAAGGTCAGCGCGAGCGGGCCGAGCCCGCTGGTCTCGAAGAGCAGTGAGGCCGCCGCTCCTGCGGTGCCCCAGGTGGTGGCAGCAAAGGTGACATAGGCGAGTCCGCGGCCTACGGGCAGCGCGGAGTGCACAGGGGTGAGCACGAAGGGTTCTCCCACGGAAGACAGCTCAGATCGGCTGTGGTCGGTTGCGTCATCCGTCTGCGGGCAGCGTCAACCAGTCCGAGGGCTCGCCTCGAACGCGGATCTTCCGGTGGGAGCCGCCCGCCCTAGCGGGCAGGAGGCGGCAGCACAGTCATCGGCACGTTCATCACACTAAGCGGTGGGAGAATCGCCGGACAACTCCGTACCGGCCCCTGCTCCGGCCCCCGTCCCCTCGCCCGTCCGCCCCGGGCCCGTACCACGGTGGCCACCGGCGACCGGTACGTCGGAGTGACCGGCGCGGTCGTGGGTGGCGGACGGCGCGCCGGCGACCGTCACCTGTGGCGTACGGCGCGGGGCGGCGGTCTGCGCGATGAACGCCCCGACCAGCACGACACACCCACCGACCACCTGCGGCACACCCAACTCCTCGGCCAGCAGGACCCAGGCGAGTACGGTCGCGACGACGGCTTCGAGGAACGCGACGACGCCGGCGACCTGCGGGGAGAGGTGCCGTACGGCGAGTACGCCGGTGACGTAGGCGGTCACCGTCGCCACCAGGATCACCCATGCCAGCAGCAGCACGGCCGGCAGCCGCGCCCCCGCCATCTCGGCGCGGCCCCCGAGCACCGCCCAGTCCATGCCCCAGGGGCGGGCGATGACGGTGAGGACGAGCGTGCCGACCACCATCCCGAAGGCGACCACGCCCAGCGGGTCTGCGGGTTCCGCGTCGTCAGCGCCCTGGTCGGCAAGGAGGAAGTAACCGACCTGGCAGCAGGCGGCGCCGAGGCCGAGCAGCAACCCGACGGCGTCGAAGGTGAGCCCGGCCCACAGTTCGACCACGGAGGCCAGGCCGCCGACGGCCAGCGCGACGCCGATCGCGGCGGCGCGGCTCACCGGGCGCCGCTGGACGAACCGCACCCAGCCGAGCAGCAGCGCCGGCCCCAGGTATTCGATGAGCAGCGCGACGCCCACCGGGATGCGGGAGATGGCGGCGAAGTAGCAGGCTTGCACGCCGGCGACGGCCAACAGGCCGAACCCGGCGAGCAGGCCCGGCCGTCGGACCACCAGCAAGCGGTGGCGCCAGGCGATGGGCAAGAGCAGTACGGCCGCGCCCGCCGCACGCAGCCAGGTGACGTGGAGCGGGTCGAGTCCGGCTTCGATGAGCGGCTTGGCACCCACGCCGGAGCTGCCGAAGGTCAGGGCCGAGGCCAGGGCGAGTCCGAGGCCGGTGTTCTTGGTCGACGACGCGCGCATCGGCACATCATGGCAGCCGACTCAGGCCATGTCAGGACCGTTTTCCAGGTTACTCCTGGCAGCCTCGGTGGCGCGGCGCGCGAACTCCGTGGCCAGTCGCAGGGCCAGGCTCTCCAGGTCCACGCCGGCTCCGTGCAGGACCTCGACGGCCCGACACGCGCGGTCGTCGGTCAGCGCGACGAAGAGGTCGAAGCCCTGCGCGAGTGCGGCCCCGCGGACCGCGGCGCGGCCGTTCGCCCGCACCACGGCCGCCTCGACGGCGGGCGACCAGTGAGCCGGCCCCTGACGCGCCACTGGCACGGCACCGGAATCCTCCACGGTGCCGTGCCAGCTCATGCCGTACCCGATGGTGCGCTGTGCCAGATAGCTGAGCACCCGCGCGACTTGGGTCCGGCCGCCGTCGAAGTGGGCCGCCACGTCAGGCACCGACTCCAGTACGGCGTGTAAGACGTGCGCGGTATCGACTTGTCGATCGGCATCACGGTGTGCGCGACGGCGCGCGGCGGCAATCACCGAGGTCAACTCGTCGCTCAGGAGGATCGGCGGCTGATCGGCGTCCACGGTCGCGGCTTGGGCACCACCCGAACCGGCCGCGCGAAAACGACCGCCGGGCCCACCCGGGCCGTTCGGTGCGGCCGGTCCTGCCTGGCCGGGAAGGGGGATACGACTTTGCACCCTCTCACCACATCAGCCCCAGTGGCCCGAAGCATCCCCGCAGGGAAGCATTTGCCCATCCAACGCTGGTTGGGCACCCAACGCCACCGCCTCCTCCCTACGGAGGAGATCCACCCCGATTTCCCACCCGCCCCCAGCGCGCCTGCTACCGGCATGCCGCAGGCAGCCCCTTGCGGTACGCCTCCCGGACGCGGGGCAGCACGCGCCGACACACCCGCCCGACACACCCATCGCCGTACGAACGGACGCCACCCGCCCGCCCGCTCGCATCAGCCAGCCAGCCAGCCAGCCAGCCAGCCAGCGTACGAGCAAAAGCCATCTGTTGCGGCTGCTCCCGGGTTGGTAGGTCTCCCAGGGTTACTCCCGGGCCGGGAGCTCCACTGGAGTTGCTCCCGGCCCGGAAGTGGGTTGGTTCCAAGGCCAGCCACCTCCGGCCAGCCGCATACGCCCCTACCCACGCCCTTCCCACGACTCACCCATCGCCACCGCACGCGCAAGCCACACACAAGCCACACGACCAACCCGGCCACGGCGGCCACCACCGCCCGGAGCACTCACGGCGCCTCGCCGGAAGCAGCCAACCGTGGCAGCGGGTCAGTCTTCCTCGGCGAGGATCAGGTACAGCTTCTTGCGCGTCTCACCGATGACGGCCAGCGCCTTGGCCCGCTGCTCCTTGGTACCCGTCTTCCACACCTGGGCCAGCGCCTCCATCACACCGACGCCCGCCTGCCTGATCTCCTGGACGGTCTCCCAGTCGACGCCGCGCCCCGCATCCTCCCACGGCGCCTGCGACCCCGCCTCGGCTTCGGCACGCCCCTCGTCGGTCAGCGTGAACAGCTTCTTGCCGCCCTCGCTGACGCTACTGATCAGCCCCTCGTCCTCCAGCAGTTGGAGAGTCGGATAGACGGAGCCCGGGCTGGGCCGCCAGGCCCCACCGCTGCGCTCGCTGATCTCCTGGATCATCTCGTACCCGTGCATCGGCCGGTCGCGCAGCAGCGCCAGGATCGACGCCCGTACGTCACCACGCCGCGCCCTCCCACGCGGCCCACCACGCCCCCGCCCCCCGAACGGCGGCCCCCCAAAGGGCGGCCCAAACGCCCCGAAGGCAGCCCGACGCTCCACACCCTCGCCCCCGTCACCCCAGCCGGGCCCACAGTGGCCGCGCCCGTGTCCGTACCTCATGGTCGTACTCCTTCTGTCGTGTGCAGCGATCACTTCCTTGCCGCGACCATCAGCAACGTCGCATCGTTGATCGATCGCGATACGTCAACGATATATCGGAACCGATCGCCCGACAAGGCCCACGGAGGGGCTCTTGTTGTCGGTCCCACACCACACCGAACGCACGGCGTCCTCACCGAAGGCCGGGCCAGGACCCTTCCTCGCTCGCCGGAAGCGAAAGGGTGGAGCGCGACTGGCTCATATCCAGCCCCAGCAACCGGCACCTGACCACACCGGTCCAGCACCGCCCCCACTCACCCATGCCAAGCTTCACCAGTGGATACCGCCGACCTCACACGTGCCATCGCGGCTGCGGCGTCGATCGCCGCATCGCTCGATCTGCCAACTGACGGC
Source organism: Streptomyces sp. HSW2009 (assembly GCF_040240285.1). Classification (NCBI taxonomy): domain Bacteria; kingdom Bacillati; phylum Actinomycetota; class Actinomycetes; order Kitasatosporales; family Streptomycetaceae; genus Streptomyces; species Streptomyces sp. HSW2009. The sequence goes on from NZ_JBEHZD010000118.1 coordinate 12,354, forward strand.
GCAGTCGTTCTCCACGACTCGAACAGGCTCACGCTGCGGCTGACGCCGTGCGGCGTGCTGGCCCGGGTCGCCCCGATGGGGCAGGCCGCGCAGTTCGAAGTCGACCTCGCTCAACGGCTGGCCGAGGCCGGCTGCCCGGTGGGCACCGTGGAGCCTCGGGTGGGGCCGCGCGCGTACCACCACGATGGCTTCGCAGTGACGTTGTGGACCTACTACGAACCCGTCACACCCCATGTCCCACCAGCCGATTACGCCAAGGCGCTGGCGCAACTGCACGCCGGCATGCGCAGGGTCGCCGTGGCGAGCCCACGGTTCACTGACCGGATCGCAGAGGCGCAAGAAATAGTCGCCGACTCGGACCGCTCGCCCGAACTCACCGAAGCGGACCGCGCGTTCCTCAGCAGCACACTGGACTGCCTGCGCCGGACCATCGAGGGCCGCGGCGCAGCGGAGCAACTGCTGCACGGTGAGCCGCATCCGGGCAATGTGCTCAGCACGGCGGGCGGCCCGTTGTTCATCGACCTTGAGACGTACTGCCGTGGGCCGGTCGAGTTCGATCTCGCTCATGTTGCGGAGGCGGTCTGCGAGCACTATCCGGACGTAGATCGGGACCTGTTGGACGCGTGCCGACAACTCGTCCTCGCGATGGTCGCAGCATGGCGTTGGGACCGTGACGACCGCTTTCCCAGCGGCAGACGATTCGGGGAAGGACTTCTTCGCCTGCTACGAGGCGGACCACCCTGGCCGACGCTCGACGTGGTGACCAGCCGACTGGGCAGTCGGTAGACGTCGCTGGGGGCGCCATGCCGTGTTGCCCGGTCGTCGTCGGGTTCACCCGGCCCAACACACCCTGGCGGTCATTGCCTGTGCCGTGGAAGCCCCCATGTCGTACTCACCAACCCAACCACCGTCCCCCTCACCCACACACCCGAAGCGAGCCCATCGCGCGTTGACCACACCCCCGCACCACACCTGCCCGCCCCGCCACCGACCGCCCACCGCCCACCGCCCACCGCCAGCCGACCAGCCCGGCGGACGCCAAAAAACTCCGTCGACCGACCGCCCCGTGCCCTGTTAGCCTGCCGGCGGCCGTGCAAGAGACCCAGGAGGTGGTACCCGTGAACGCTATATCGACATGGGTGCTCCCCTGCGGGGTCACGGTCGGGCGGTAGGTCGTCCGGGAGCGCCATATCTGAGCTCCCGAAAGGCACGACCATGCACTTCGCTTCCGAACAGCGCCTCGACGACGGCGTTCTTGAGCGCACCTTCACCCTTGGCGAGATACCCGGCACCCTGTGGACGCCGCCGTCCGCCACCCCCGTACCGCTGGTCCTGATGGCCCACAACAACGGTCTGCCCAAGTCGCAGCCCAGGCTCGTGGCCCGGGCCCGGTACACCGCGGCGGCCGGTTACGCGGTGGCCAGCATCGACGCCGCCGGATGTGGCGATCGGCCCCGTACCGCCGCGGACACCCAGGCGCGCGCCGCATTGCGCCGGGCGGTGGCGGCCGGCGAGCCGGCTGACGAGGTCTTCGAGGCCGTCGTCGGCCCGCTGGTCGAACGGGCGGTCCCGGACTGGCGGACCACCCTGGACGCACTCCTCGGGCTGCCCGAGATCGGCGGCCCGGTCGGATACTCGGGGTGGACCGCCGTCGGCATCCACCTCGCGGTGACCGAGCCCCGCATCGCCGCCGCCGGCCTCTTCGCCGGCGGTTACGTGCCCCGCGCCCAGCGCGCGGAGGCCCGGCAGGTCACCGTCCCGCTGCTGCTCCTGCTCCAGTGGGACGACGAAGGGAACCCCAGGCAACGGGCGCTGGACCTGTTCGACGCCTTCGGCACCCGGGAGAAGACCCTGCACGCCAACCTGGGCGGGCACACCGGTACCCCGTGGTTCGAGTTGGAGGACGGCACCCGCTTCTTCGACCGGCACCTGAAGTAACAGTCCGCACCTCACGTAGCTGGCCGGCACCTCAAGTGGAGAGCCAGCGCCTGAGGTGAGAGGCCGCTGAAGTGAAGGGCCGGCAGGCCAGTAACCCGCCGCAGGCGATGCCGGCCGGGTCACCGCTGACGGGGCGGCCCGGCCGGCGTCGACGGCGGTGGCCGGCGGGCGGACGGCCGCCCCGATCGGGTCAGTACCGGGCATCGGCGGTACGGACCCATCGGGGCGGCACACCCTGCCCACCCGCGCGGCGCCGACCGCGGTGTGCGACGTACGCGACCGTCCGGGGGCGGCCTAGAGTCGGCCCATGCGCATACGAATCGTCGACGCCTTCACCGACCGCCCCTTCGCCGGCAACCCCGCGGCAGTGGTGCTGCTCCCCGCCGGGCCCTTCCCCGACGACGCCTGGCTGGCGCAGGTCGCCGCGGAGGTCAACCTGTCGGAGACCGCCTTCGCCCATCCGCTGCCCGACGACCCGGACGCCGACTGGGCACTGCGCTGGTTCACCCCCACCACCGAGGTGGCGATGTGCGGTCACGCCACGCTGGCCACCGCACACGTGCTGCACACCACCGGGACGGCCAGCGGCACCGTCAGGTTCGCCACCCGCAGCGGGGTGCTGACGGCTGCGCTGCCCACCGGCGCGGCGCAGGCCCCCGGCCCGGCCACCACGACCGCCACGGCGCCCGCAACCGCAACCGCAACCGGCGGCATCATCACGCTGGACTTCCCGACCGCCCCGCTGACCGCGACCACTCCCCCGCCCAGCCTGCCGGCCGCGCTCGGCGCCCCCGTGCTGGCCTGCTACGACACCGGTCCGAACGTCGGTGACCTGCTGGTGGAACTCGCCACCGAAGCCGCCGTGCGCACGCTGGCCCCCGATCTGCCCGCCGTCGCGGGGCTCCCGGTGCGCGGGGTGATCGTGACCGCGGCGGCCGAGCGCGCCGACGCCGATTACGACTTCGTCTCGCGCTTCTTCGGCCCCGCCTCCGGCATCGACGAGGACCCGGTGACCGGCAGTGCCCACACCGCCCTGGCCCCGCTGTGGTCACCGCGGCTGGGCCGCACCGAGCTGACGGGGCTTCAGGTTTCGGCACGCACCGGCCGGGTGCGGACCCTGCTGCGCGGCGCCCGTACGCTCCTCGAAGGCACGGCCGTCACCGTGATCGACGGTGAACTCCACGCCACCGCGGTCACTGCTCCGGCAGCCAACTGACCTCGCCCTCCAGGAGCCCGTAACCGCCAAAGGCCACGATGTCGATCAGGGCGTGCGCGGCGACCAGCGGCCCGACCCGGCCCCAGCGCCGATAGAGCCATACGAAGATCACGCCCATCACCAGGTTGCCGAAGAACCCGCCGATGCCCTGGTAGAGGTGGTACGAGCCGCGCAGTACGGCGCTGGCGGCGAGGGCCGCCAGCGGGCCCCACTCCAACTGGCCGAGCCGCCGCAGCAGATAACCCACCACGATCACCTCCTCGACCACCGCGTTCTGCACGGCGGAGGCGATGAGCACCGGATACTTCCACCACACGTCCGGCAGCGACTCGGGCACCACGGTCAGGTTGGCCCCGGCGGCGCGGGCGCCGATGTAGAGGAGGAGGCCCGAGCCGCCGATGCCCGCCGCGACCAGGGTCCCCCAGCCCAGGTCGGAGCGGGGTGCCCGCAGGTCGAAGCCGATCGCCCGCAGGCCGGACCCCTCGCGCAGCAGCAGGTGGGCGACGAGGGCGACCGGGACCAGGGCGGTGGAGATCCCGAAGAGCTGCCAGGCCAGGTCGAGCCAGGGCCGGCCGGGCGCGGCGGACGAGTTGAGGTTGGCTGTCTGATTGCTGAGCCCGCCTGGTTCGGTGGCCGAGCCGATGAAGTCGATCAGCGCGGACACCCCGCTGGCGCCCAGCGACAGCGCGAGCACCAGCACCGTTTCGAAGCCGAGGGTGCGCCGCGACAGGCCGCCCCCCGGCGCGGGGTCGACCACCTCGCGGGCCTGCGAGCGCACCACCGTCTAGCCTCCAAGATCTCCACCTGCTGAAGCCGGTACGAGGGGGCGCACACCAGCGGCGCCCCTTCCCACCTGGTCCCCTTCGGGAGGTCTTAGCTTGCCTGACGTGACCGGCGCGGACGACACAGGGGCCCATGGCACTCCGTGGCCCCCCCCACCGGGGGGGGGGGCCCGGGCCCCGCCCCCGGGGGGTTTAAAAAAAGTAAGGCGGCGGCGCGAAGGCGTGTGGTGGGTGGGGG
>NZ_JBEHZD010001180.1:0-392 GCF_040240285.1 Streptomyces sp. HSW2009
GTGTGGGGGGCGGCCCGCGGGGGGCGGGGGGCGGGGGGGCGCGGGGGGGCGATGGCGCGCGCCGCGCGGGGGGGGGCGGCGGCGCGGCGCCGGGCCCGGGCCCGGCGGCCGTCCTGCCGGGTCTGCGCCCCGGTTCGGCCCGTTCTGACCCGGGCTGACCCCGGCAGGCCGGGAGGCTGGCTGAAATCGTTCGCTGGCCGCGGCGATCAGCGGCGGTTTACGGCCATGATCACTTCGCGCGGGTGATCTGCGCCCGGCGCCCGGGTGGCGGCCGTGTGACGGGCGGGGGCGGCGCCCGCGGGGGCCGGGGGGCGTGCTGGGGCCCCTGTGTGGTATTAACATGTCCGAGCCCCCCCGACGGGCGCCGATGGGGGGGGGGGGGGGGGGGGGTG
>NZ_JBEHZD010001181.1:0-390 GCF_040240285.1 Streptomyces sp. HSW2009
GGGCCCGGGGCCGTCGGGGGGGTGGGGCGGTGGGGGGGGGCCGGGTCGCGCTCGGCGGTGAGACGGCGTACGAAGTCGGCGACCTGCGCACGCTCCCCGGTGGCCGCGAGCACCGGCCGCACCGTCTCGAACAGCCGCTCCACCAGGGCGGCCGTGGGCACCAGCCGGCCGGTGCGCGGGTCCACGCCCTGCGCGGCCCAGCCGTCGCGCGCGGCGCGCCAACAGGCCGCGCGGAGCAGCGGTCCGTCCAGTGCGGGGCCCGGGTCGCCGCGCCGCACCGCGGCCAGCGCCGCCACCACCAGCGCCCGCACCAACGTGGCGAGCGCCGCCGCGTCCGCTGCCGTCGCCGGCACGTCCAGGGCCCGGCACTCCACCGACGGGCGATGCTCG
>NZ_JBEHZD010001182.1:0-389 GCF_040240285.1 Streptomyces sp. HSW2009
GTGCAGGGTCGGGTGGTGGTGCCGGGTACGGCGTTGGTGGAGATGGCGATCTGCGCCGGTGACCAGGTCGACTGCCCGGTGATCGACGAACTGGCCATCGAGCAACCCATGGTGCTGGACGAAACCGGCGAAGCGACGTGGGTACGGGTGGTGGTCGGCGACGCGGAGGACGGCGGGCGCCGCTCGCTGGACATCTATGCGCGCCCGGCCCGGGACGGGGCGGAGTGGGCCCGCCATGCGACCGGTGCGGTGTCGCCCGGCGGCAGCACGGCAACTGGCACGCCGGGTGATGCGCCCGTGGCCATGGACGAACCGGTGGGTGTGGTGGGGTTGGGGGTGTGGCCGCCGGTGGGTGCTGAGGTGGTGTCGGTGGGTGGGGTGTATGAGGA
>NZ_JBEHZD010001183.1:0-388 GCF_040240285.1 Streptomyces sp. HSW2009
AGCAGCAGCTCGTGAGTGCGGCGGAGTGCGGTTTCATCGGGGTGATCCGGCGTACGGAGGCGACGCCGGAGCGGTTGATGCAGGTCATCGCGGCGGTGGCCCGGGGTGAGGGGCATGTGCCGGCGGATCTGCTGGGCAGTCTGCTCGCCCAGGTGGGCCGGCTCCAGGGTGAGGTGCTGGGGCCGCGCGGGTTGAACTTCACCGGCCTCGCAGCCCGGGAGATCGAGGTGCTGCGGCTGGTCGCCGAGGGGCACGACACCGCCGACATCGCCCTCAAACTCGCCTACTCCGAGCGCACCATCAAAAACGTGCTGCACGCCGTGATGACCCGCCTCAACCTCCGCAACCGCTCCCACGCCGTCGCCTACGCGCTACGACAAGGGCTGAT
>NZ_JBEHZD010001184.1:0-382 GCF_040240285.1 Streptomyces sp. HSW2009
GGCAGGTGACCCGGCACGAACGGGAGCGGGTGACCCTGCGCAGACGGGGGCGAGCGGTCCGGCACCGGACGCGGCGGTGGTCGGAACGGCCGCGCAGGTGGCGGCGCCCGTACAGGTGGCGGCGCCCGCGCGGGTGCCGTTGCTCGGGCGTTGGCTGACGCACTACGGCGAGCGGGCCCGGGTGCCGGGTTCGTCGCTGCTGCTGGCCCTCACCGATCTGCTCGGGCAGCACTGGGCCACCGGGCAGAGCCGGATCGAGGACCAGCACCTGGGGGCGTTGCTGGCGTGGATCGATCCGCCCGCGGGGCTCACCGGCCCGGAGGCGGCGCTCATGGCCGAGTCCGCGCGCAACGCCCGCGGCCAGTTGTGGCGCCCGCCCGCC
>NZ_JBEHZD010001185.1:0-379 GCF_040240285.1 Streptomyces sp. HSW2009
GGGGAGGGGGTGTTTACCAGCCGGTGCCGATGGTGACACGGCCAGCGAAGGTGTGTTGTCCGGTGCCGGGGTAGAGGTACATGTTCCCCGCTGCGCCCTGGGGAGCTTGGACCGCGGTCACATCCGTACGACCGTCACCATTGAGGTCACCACTGAAGATGTCCCGCATGATGCCCCATCCGGTACCAGCCGATACCGCGGCGTTGAAACTTCCCACACCGTTACCGGGGTAGATGATCAACGCGCCATCGGCTTTCCGACGGGCGGCGATATCCGCGTTACCGTCGCTGTTGAAGTCACCGCCGGTGAGTTCTTCGAGGTGGCCCCAGCCCGTACCGGCCTGGATCGGGGTGGCGAAGGACCCGGCGCCGTTACCGGG
>NZ_JBEHZD010001186.1:0-374 GCF_040240285.1 Streptomyces sp. HSW2009
ACGTTGGTGTTGCGTACGGATACGTCGGGGAATCCGACGTTCGCTGAGTTGTTGGAGCGGGTGCGGGCGTGGGACTTCGAGGCGTACGCGCACCAGGACCTGCCCTTCGAGCGGCTGCTGGAAGTGGTGAACCCGGAGCGCAGCCTGTCGCGACACCCGCTCTTCCAGACCATGCTCACCCTGGACAACACCGAGCAGAACTCCCTCTCCACCACTACCGCTCTGCCCGGCCTCTCGGTCACGGGAGAGCCCGTACACACCGGCGCGGCCAAGTTCGACCTGACCTTCCGTTTCGCGGAGCGTCGTACGGCTGAGGGTGTGGTGTTGGACGGTGCGTTGGACTTCAGCACGGACCTCTTCGAGCGCGGCTCGGC
>NZ_JBEHZD010001187.1:0-367 GCF_040240285.1 Streptomyces sp. HSW2009
CCCCCCCCGGGGGGGCTAGCACAACCGGGGGGCCTCCCCCCGCGCGGGCGGCGCCCCCCCCCCCCGCCACGGCGCGGTCCGCGCGGCGCTCCGTACCGTACTGCGCGTCTCCGAGCAGGAGTTCACCCGGCGCTGGCGGGTCTACCTGAAGGAACAACTGGCACCGGCCGGCGAGCCGGCGGCGTCCCGCTAGCGCCGACCTTGCTGGCGCGGCGGGGAGGGGCCACGGCCGGCTGTGGCGGGCGCGGCTGACCGCGCGGGCGGACGGGCCGTCGCGGGGCCCGGCGAGGCTCTCGGCCCGGCTCCCGGCGGCTGCGGCGGGCCCGGCCCCGCGCCCCCCCCTGGGGGGGGGCGCGGGCCGCCCGGG
>NZ_JBEHZD010001188.1:0-361 GCF_040240285.1 Streptomyces sp. HSW2009
GCGGGGCGGCGCCGCCCCCGCCACCGCCCCCGCCCCCGGCGCGCGGCGGCGGGGCCGGGGGGGGGGCGGCGCGGCGCCCGGGGGCGCCGCGGGGCCGGCCGCCGGGGCGCCGTCGGCCGGGTCCTTCGGCTGCTTGCGCTCCGCCGGGTCGCGCCGTTCGGGCGAGCGCCAGCCGACGTCGGCGTCGGGCGCGTTCCCGCGCGCGTTGCCGGCCTCCTCGTACGGCGCGCCGCCCAGGTCGTCCCGCTCGGTCGCGGGGCTGTCTCTTATACACCACACCGACCCCCCGAGGCGGACGCCGAGGGAGCTGGGCCGGTCGGGGCGGTAGGAAAAAACGAGGCGGGGGGGGGGGGGGGGGGGG
>NZ_JBEHZD010001189.1:0-358 GCF_040240285.1 Streptomyces sp. HSW2009
GGGGGGGGGGGGGGGGGGGGGGGGGGGGGGGGGGGGGCGGGGGGGGGGGCGGGGGGGGGCGGGGGGCCGGGCCGCGGCGGTGTGCATCTCTTCCAGCTTCGCGAGGTCGGCGCACGGCGAGGAGCCGACGCACTGGGGACACCATCCCACGGGCCACTGACAGTGGCCGTATGACCACCGTACGGCCAGGTCAGACGGCGTACGCGCAACCCGCCCCGGCACCCGGGCGCACACCGAGCCCGCCGCGCTGCCCCTGCCCTGCCCGGTACGGGCCGCGGGCCGTGACCGCAGACCGTACCGGACCGGGGGGGGGGGGGGGGGGGGGCGGGCGGCGGGCCGCCGCGCCGGGGGGCGCCGG
>NZ_JBEHZD010000119.1:0-16487 GCF_040240285.1 Streptomyces sp. HSW2009
CCCCCTTTTTTTTAAATCAACCGGCCACCACCGAGATCAACACACGGAGTAGCGGCGGCAGCGTCTGATGTTTATACGCGACCGCCCCCCCGCGGCCCGCGGCGCGGGCCCGGCCCCCACCGACCGCCCGGCACCGCTGCTGCCCGTCTACTGGTCGGGCTGCGAGCGGCGCTGCGGCCACCCCCAGGGACGCTGGGTCGACGTGCTCGCGGGCGTCGACGGCTATCGGGTGACCGTCACGGGTACGGAGCGCACGCCGCGTACGACTCCCGGCGCGGCGGAACAGCGGGCCGGCAAGGCCCCGACGGCACAGCGGGAGACGGGGACGGGGACGGGGACGGATACGAGGTCAGGACCGGGGCCGGAGGTTCAGGTGGGGCCGGGGCCGGCCGGCGCGGCCGGGCGGGGCGAGTGCGCCGGGCCACCGGAGCCGTCCCGCCGGCAACCGCCCGACCTGCCGGTTGCGCCCGGAGAGTTGGCGGGCGTGCTGGCGGCAGCGCGCACCGTCTCATAGCCACCGGGCGGGCCGACGCCCGCCCCCGCCGTACCGGGCCGCCGCGGCGCCCACCCGCGGCGGCCCACACCGATCGAGGACAGACCGAGGGACATCGAGGACACAGTGTTCGACTACGAGAAGGACGGCGCAGCCATCTACCGCGCCTCCTTTGCCACCATCCGCGCCGAGGCCGACCTCGCCGCCCTGCCGCCCGACGTCAGCCAGGTCACGGTGCGGATGATCCACGCCTGCGGCATGGTCGACCTCGTCAAGGACCTCGCGTACACACCGCAGGTGGTGTCCGCGGCGCGGGCCGCGCTGCGCGCCGGTGCGCCCATCCTGTGCGACGCGAACATGGTCGCCAGCGGCGTCACCCGCAAGCGGCTGCCCGCCGACAACGAGGTGCTGTGCACCCTGGCCGACCCGGCGGTGCCCGCACTGGCCAAGGAGATGGGCACCACGCGCAGCGCCGCGGCGCTCGAACTGTGGCGCGACCGGCTGGCGGGGTCCGTGGTGGCCATCGGCAACGCGCCCACCGCGCTGTTCCGGCTCCTGGAGATGATCGAGGCGGGCGCGCCGCGACCCGCCGCGGTCATCGGCGTGCCGGTCGGCTTCATCGGCGCCGCCGCGTCCAAGGAAGCGCTGGCCGGGCACCCGGCGGCGCTCGACCACCTGGTGGTGCGCGGACGGCGGGGCGGCAGCGCCATGGCCGCCGCCGCGATCAATGCGATAGCGAGCGAGGAAGAGTGAGCGAGCAGCAGGAGCGGCCGGCCGGCACCGGCAAGCTGTACGGGGTCGGGCTCGGCCCGGGCGACCCGTCGTTGATGACGCTGCGGGCCGTCGAGGTGATCGGCGGCGCCGACGTGGTCGCGTACCACAGCGCCCAGCACGGCCGGAGCATCGCCCGCGCGATCGCGGAGCGGCACCTGCGGCCCGACCACATCGAGGAGCGGCTGGTCTACCCGGTCACCACCGAGTCGACCGACCACCCGGGCGGCTACCGCGGCGCCATGGAGGACTTCTACGCCGAGGCCGCGGCCCGGCTCGCCGCCCATCTGGACGCGGGCCGCACGGTGGCGGTGCTCGCCGAGGGCGATCCGCTGTTCTACGGCTCGTACATGCACATGCACAAGCGCCTCGCGGACCGCTACCCGACGGAGGTGATCCCCGGCGTCACCTCGGTCAGCGCGGCGGCGGCGCGCACCGGGGCGCCGCTGGTGGAGGCCGAGGAGGTGCTGACGATCCTGCCGGGCACGCTGCCCGAGGAGGAGCTCACCGCGCGGCTTGCGGCCACCGACTCCGCGGCCATCATGAAGCTGGGCCGCACCTTCCCCACCGTACGGCGGGCGCTGGAGCGCTCCGGGCGGCTGGCGGAGGCGCGGTACGTGGAGCGGGCCACGATGAGCGCGGAGCGCACCGCGGCACTGGCCGATGTGGATCCGGACTCGGTGCCGTACTTCTCGATGGCCCTGCTGCCGAGCCGGATCGGCGCCCAGCGGCCCGGCGATGCCGCGCCGGAACCCGCGAACCCCGCCGAGCAGCCGCAGGCCGGCTCCGGCGGTGCGGCGCAGGCCGGGCCGGCGGCGGGCGGTGAGGTCGTGGTCGTGGGGCTCGGCCCGGCCGGGCCGCTGTGGCTGACGCCGCAGGCGCGCGGCGCGCTGGCCGCGGCCGACGACCTCGTTGGCTACACCACCTATCTGGACCGGGTGCCGGTCAGGGCGGGCCAGCGGCGGCACGCGTCGGACAACAAGGTGGAGGCGGTACGGGCGGAGTTCGCGCTCGACCTGGCCCGCCGCGGGCACCGGGTGGCGGTGGTCTCCTCCGGTGACCCGGGCGTGTTCGCGATGGCGACGGCCGTCCTTGAGGCCGCCTGCGAAGACCCCTACCGCGAGGTCCCGGTGCAGGTGCTGCCCGGCATGACCGCAGCGCACGCCGCCGCGGCGAAGGCGGGCGCCCCGCTCGGCCACGACTACGCGGTCATCTCGCTGTCCGACCGGCTCAAGCCCTGGGAGGTCATCGCGGAGCGACTGCGCTCGGCCGCGGCGGCGGACCTGGTCCTCGCCCTGTACAACCCCAGCTCGCGCAGCCGCAGTTGGCAGGTGGGCAAGGCCAGGGAACTCCTCCTCGAACTGCGCGCCCCGGACACCCCGGTGGTGCTCGGCCGCGACGTGGGCGGCCCGGAGGAGCGCGTACGGATCGTCCGCCTCGGCGACCTGGACCCGGAACAGGTCGACATGCGCACCATCGTGCTGGTCGGCTCGTCCCAGACCCGGGCGGTGCGGCGGGGCGACGGAACCGAGGTGGTGTGGACGCCGCGCCGCTATCCCCCGGCGTGAGGGGTCGCTACCGCTCTGCGGGGTGAGGCCGTGGGGCGCTCTGCTGGCCGAGGTGGGGCGCCCACGGCTGGCTGGGCGTGGAACCCCCGTTGGCTGAGGGCGCCCTGCTGGCCGGGCGTGGGGGCTTGTCGCTGGCCGGCGGGGTGGCTCGCCGCGGGATCGCGCCGCTGCGGGGGCGGCCGTTCGCTATACGCACGGGCATAGGCCGTTCGCGTACGCGGGCCGTTCCCTTCCGCTCGGGGCAGCGGGGCGGCGGGGTGGCAGCGGTCAGGCCACAGCGGGAGCCGCACCGCCCCGGCCAGCAGCCCATGCGCCCGTACGCCTGTACGGACAGGGCCGGCGCCCCTGCTCAGCCCAGCCGCTCCCCCAGCCAGCGCACGGCCCCCGCCACGTCCTCGACCGCGGGCACGCCGGCCGGGGCCCGGGGGCGGCGGACCACGACGACGGGGAGGTGGGCGTCGCGGGCCGCGGTGAGTTTGGCCGCGGTGGCCTGGCCGCCGCTGTCCTTGGTCACCAGGACGTCGATCCGGTGGCGCCGCAGGAGGTCCGCCTCGCCCGCGAGGTCGAACGGGCCGCGGTCGAGCAGGACCTCCATCCGGGGCGGCGCCGGCGGGGTCGGGGCGTCCACCGAGCGGACCAGGAACCAGTGGTCGGCCAGGTGCGCGAAGGCCGCGAGGCCCATCCGTCCGGTGGTGAGGAAGACCCGTTCGCCCAGGCCCGGCAGCGCGGCGGCGGCCCCGGCCAGCGAGTCCACCGGGTGCCAGCGGTCCCCGGGCGCGGCGACCCACCCGGGGCGACGCAGGGCGAGCAGGGGAACATGGGCGGTGACCGCCGCCCCCGCGGCGTTGGAACTGATCGTGTCGGCGAAAGGATGGGTGGCGTCAATGACCGCGTCCACCTGGTGTTCCCGCATCCAGCGGACCAGCCCGTCAACCCCTCCGAAGCCGCCGATGCGCACCTGCCCCGCCGGCAGCCTGGGCCCGGCCACCCGCCCGGCGAGCGAACTGGTCACGCGGACCGGACGGCCCCCGGCGGCCCCGTTCGCCACCAGTTCGGCGGCGAGCAGCCTGGCCTCGGTGGTGCCGGCGAGGATCAGCACGTGCGGTGCCGCGGTCATGGGCGCGCTCCAGGTTCGTACGGGCGGTGGCGCCGGCCGCCGGGGGGCGGTCGGCCGCGGGAGTGCCCGGTGCGGTGCGGTGGCCGTCCCTGCGCGCCGGCCCGCCGCCGGGCCGGGCCGTCCGACGTGCGACGACGCCCCCCGCACCCGGCATTCGGGTACCCGCGCTACGGTACGCGCCGCCGCCCCGCCCCCGACCGGCCGGTGCCCCGCGCGTACCCCACTGGCCTGCGCCCCGCCGCACTGCGCCCCGCCCGCTGCCGGACGGCCGGTGGCACTGGTCCCGCCGGTCACACCGAACGTCCCGGGCCCGCCGGTCACGCCGGGCGTGCCGATCGCCGAGGTGGCGTCAGCCGGCACGACATCCGTCGGGGCAGCATCCGTCATCAGGGCGGCATCTGTCAGGGCCGCATCCGTCGCGCCGGCGCCGGGCGGTGTCGTCCGTGGCTGAGCAGCACGTACCGGACACGCCCGATGTACCGGACACGCCCGACGAACCGGCCGGGGCCGCGGTCGCCGCGGGCGGGCGGCAGGCGCAGCTCCAGCACACCGGGCTGCGGCCGGGTTGGACGACGGGGGCCTGTGCCACGGCTGCCGCGAAGGCCGCGTACACCGCCCTGCTCAGCGGCGAGTTCCCGGACCCGGTGACGATCACGCTGCCCCGGGGGCAGCAGCCGGCCTTCGCGCTCGCGGCCGAGGAGTTGGCGTCGGGTTGGGCGATGGCCGCCATCGTCAAGGACGCCGGGGACGATCCGGACGTCACGCACGGGGCGCTGGTGCGCAGCCGGGTGCGGGAGTTGCCGGCGGGCTCGGGCGTGGTCTTCCGGGCCGGTCCCGGCGTCGGCACCGTCACCCGGCCCGGGCTGCCGCTGCCGGTGGGCGAGCCGGCGATCAATCCGGTGCCGCGGCAACTGATGCGCGAGCACGTCGCCGAGGTCGCCCGGGAGTTCGGCGGGCGCGGCGACGTTGAGATCGAGGTGGCCGTCGACCACGGCGAGGAGCTGGCCCGCAGCACCTGGAACCCGCGCCTCGGCATCATCGGCGGGCTCTCCATCCTGGGGACGACGGGGGTCGTGGTGCCCTACTCGTGCTCCGCCTGGATCGACAGCATCCGGCGCGGCATCGACGTGGCACGGGCGGTGGAGCAGCGGCACGTGGCCGGCTGTACGGGCTCGACCTCGGAGAAGGTCGCGATGGCCGAGCACGGCCTGCCCGAAGAGGCGCTGCTCGACATGGGCGACTTCGCCGGTGCGGTGCTCAAGTACCTGCGCCGCAACCCGGTGGACCGGCTGACCATCGCCGGCGGCTTCGCCAAGCTCTCCAAGCTGGCCGCCGGCCACCTCGACCTGCACTCCGCGCGCTCCCAGGTGGACAAGGGCTTCCTCGCCGAACTGGCCAGGCACGCCGGCGCGGACGAGGCCCTCGCGGCGGCGGTGGCCGCGGCCAACACCGGGCTTGAGACGGTGCAACTGTGCGCCGCGCACGGCGTCCCGCTGGGCGACCTGGTGGCCGCGACCGCCCGTGACCAGGCCCTGGACGTGTTGCGCGGCGCGCCGGTTGCGGTCGACGTGATCTGCATCGACCGCGCCGGCACGATCGTGGGCCGGGCCGAGCCGCGCGGCCCGGGCGCCTGACCTTCGACGGCGGGGCCCGGGAGCCCGGCCCACGGAGCAGCGGCATCCCGCGCACGCCCCTGGCCCCGCCCGATGCGTACGCGGTGCCGTCGGCCCACCGCCCGCCAGCTCACCGGCCGTCGCCCCACCGACGGGCGCCCCTCCGGCCGTCGCCGTGGCGGCCGAGACTCGCGGGAATGACAGCCAACAGCGCGGTGGTCCGCCCGGTGGCGCCGGGCGATCTGGAGACGGTCGGCGCCATCTACGCGCACTACGTGCGCCACACCGTCGTCACCTTCGACGAGAACGCGCCGGCGACGGCCGACTGGCAGCGGCGGCTCGACGAGCTCTCCGCCCGGGGGTTGCCGTTCCTCGCCGTCGAGTCCTGCGGCGACGTGGTGGGTTACGCCTACGCGGCGCCCTGGCGCGCCAAACCCGCCTACCGGCACACCGTCGAGAGCTCGATCTACCTGGCGCCCGACCGCACCGGCCGCGGCCTCGGCGGCGTCCTGCTGCGCGACCTCCTGGAGGCGTGCACGGCGGCGCGCGTACGGCAGGTGATCGCCGTCATCGCCGACGCCGGCACCGGGGCCTCGGTCGCCCTGCACCGGCGGCACGGCTTCACCGACGCGGGGCGGCTGGCCGCGGTCGGCGCCAAGCACGGGCGGTGGATCGACACGCTGTTGATGCAGCGCACCCTGGTCCCGCGGCCGACCGGGCTCCCGGTACCGCCGCGGTGACCTGCCCCGCGAACATCCCCTGACCGCCGCGGTGACGGGCCTCATTGGCCGCCGCGCGTACCGCCCCGCGCCCGCGGTCAGCGCCGGCCGCCGCTGCTGACGCGTCGCTGCCCCGCCCCCGCCGACGCCGCCGGGCGGGCGGCCCTACGCGGACCGTTCGCGATCGGTGGAGTACAGGTAGCTGTCGCTGAACTGCTCGGCGCCCAGGGTGCGGCCGACCATGATGACGGCCGTGCGGGTGATGCCGGCCGAGGTGGTCTGCGCGGCGATGGTCTCCAGCGTGCCGCGCAGGACGAGTTCGTCGGGCCGGCTGGCCATCGCGACCACGGCGGCCGGACAGTCGGCGCCGTAGTGCGGCAGCAGATCGGCCACCACCCGCTCCACGTGCCGGGCGGCGAGGTGCAGCACGATCAGGGCGCCGCTGCGGCCGAGGGTGGCCAGGTCCTCGCCGGCGGGCATCGGGGTGGCGCGCTGGGCGACCCGGGTGAGGATGACGGTCTGCCCGACGGTCGGCACGGTCAACTCGCGACCCAGCGCCGCCGCCGCGGCGGCGAACGCCGGCACCCCGGGCACCATCTCATGCGGCACGCCCGCCGCGTCCAGCCGCCGCATCTGCTCGGCCACCGCGCTGAACACCGAGGGGTCGCCCGAGTGCAGCCGCGCCACGTCGTGGCCCGCGGCGTGCGCGGCCACGAGTTCGGCGGTGATCTGGTCCAGGTCGAGTCGCGCGGTGTCCACCAGGCGGGCGGCGGGCGGGCACTCGGCCAGCAGTTCGCGGGGGACCAGGCTGCCCGCGTACAGGCATACGGCGCAGCGCGCCAGGGTGCGGGCGCCGCGCAGCGTGATCAGGTCGGCGGCGCCGGGGCCGGCACCGATGAAGTACACCGTCATCGTTCTTCTCCTCGGTCCGGTCCGGCCGCCGGGTCGGCGGTCGGTGCGTCGGGCGGCCCCGCTGCGGGGCGGACAGCGGCTGCGGGCCGGGCTCCGGCGGCCGGCTTGGTGACCGGCTTGGTCACCGCCCACTGGGTGACCGGCATCGCCTGCCGCCAGCCGGTGAAGCCGCCGACCGGCACGGCACGGGAGACCGCGATGCGGACGAGTTCCCCGCCGTGCCTGCGGTACCAGTCGGCCAGCAGCGCCTCCGACTCCAGCGTCACCGTGTTGGCGACCAGCCGGCCGCCGCCGGGCAGCGCGGCCCAGCAGGTCTCCAGGAGGTCGGGCGTGGTCAGCCCGCCGCCGATGAACACCGCGTCCGGCACGGGCAGTTCGGCCAGCGCGTCGGGCGCCTTGCCGGTGATCACCCGCAGCGCGGGCACGCCGCGGGCGGCGGCGTGGCGGCCGATACGCGCGGCCCGTACCGGGGCGCGCTCGACGGTCAGCGCCCGGCAGGCGCGGTGCGCGCGCAGCCACTCGATGGCGATGGAGCCGGAGCCGCCGCCGATGTCCCACAGCAGTTCACCGGGGGCCGGCGCGAGCGCGGCCAGCGTGGCGGCCCGCACCCGGCGCTTGGTGAGTTGGCCGTCGTGCTCGTACGCGTCGTCGGGCAGCCCGGGTACGGCGGCGAGCCGCGGGGCCAGGCCGGTGGACCGGCACTCGACCGCGATCACGTTCAGCGCGTCGCCCGGCTCGTCCGGCCAGGTGTCGGCGGTGCCGGTGCGGTGCCGTTCGCGCTCGCCGCCGAGTTGTTCGAGGACCCACAGGGCGCTGGGCCCGAACCCGCGCTCCCGCAGCAGCGCCGCGACCTCGCCCGGGGTGTGGGCGCCGGCGCTGAGGACCAGCAGCCGCCTGCGGTCGTAGAGCCAACGGTTCAAACCGGCCAGCGGCCTGCCGACCAGGCTGACCACGTCCACGTCCTCCTGCGGCCAGCCGAGCCTGGCGCAGGCGTACGCCACGGACGAGGGGTGCGGCAGCACCCGTAGCCGCTCGGGGCCGCACTCCTCGCTGAGCGCCCGCCCGATGCCGTAACAGAACGGGTCGCCGCTGGCCAGGACGGCGATGCGGCGCCCGGCGTGCGCGGCGAGCAGCCCGGCGACGGCCGGCCGCAGCGGGGTGGGCCAGGGCACGCGGCGCCCGGGGCACGCGGCGGGCAGCAGGTCGAGCTGGCGCGTCCCGCCGATCACCACCTCGGCCTCGCGCAGCGCCTCGCGCGCGGTGGCCGTCAGCCCGCCCCAGCCGTCGGCACCGATGCCCACGACCGTCACGGGCCCGGCGTCGTCGGCTGGGGCGGTGGGCGGGGCGGCGTTCACGGTTGGGCTTCCTCGACGGTCGGGGACGGCAGCAGCCGAACTCTACTGACCTGCTGCAATCCCCCCGCGACCGGCCCGCCCCCGATGCCCGGGGCCGGGGGCCCGCGCGGTCCGTGCTTGGGTTCCAACGGTCCTTGCCAGGCCGCCCGTGCTTCTTCGCCCCGCGCCGCTCGGGGCTTCCCCGCCCGGCCCGAGGCGCAGGGTCCCCCTACCTAATCTGGGACATATAAGGCACTCCCCTGCCGCAGGGCGCCTCCGCTTGCCTAGACCGCGGGGCGGGCGGGCCTCTCGTAGGCAGTCCAGGCGCACCCACGGGGCGCATGATCCAAGCCCCGAACAGCCTCTAGCCCCCGGGCGGCGCCTCAACCCCGTGCCCCAGCACCATGTGCACCTGCAAGGCGTCGACGACCTGAGCAACGGCGGGCGCGGCATCGGAGCCCAGGGTGTCATTCAGCAGCCGCTTGAACCTCGCGCACTGCGGGCAATCGACGGGCCGCGCCGCCCCGTCCGGAGAAATCGCCAGCCGTAACAGCTCTTCCATGGAAGGCAATTCCGCCACGGTCGCACCCTCCAACGAAGCGTGTAGCGATGACGTCGGCTCGAACTCAACGAGACCTATTACGGTTTCCGCCAAAGGTCCCACTCCGTGGGATGCATGGCGCTCCCGGGAGTCGCAGATTCCGGCCGCCCGATCCATCGCCTGCGCCAGCACCCACCGCGCGAGTCTGTCGTCGCCCCGGCGGGAAAGGACGAGGCGAGCACTGAGCTCGCACGCCTCCACCAACTCGCTCTGCATCAGCCGAGGAAACCAGGTCCACGCGACGCTCTCCTGCATGGCACACACCAGCCACGGAATATCCGCTATCGCAGGTCGCGGTTGATGCCTGGACCGTACGGCGGAGGTGTGGCGCACACCACATAGGGGACTTGACAGTCCACCACATTCAGTTAGCGAACTACTACGCTGGGTCGTAGTTTGGTGGGCGTCAAACCTGGACGTTCAGGTGAACAGCCATGTCCCTCATCTGCTGTGTCAACGTCCGCTTCCGCGTGCGCAGGATGTCTTCCATGACGTAGCGGGCCATGGGTTGGTGCTGGACCCATGCGCCGGCGTCCTGCCTGATCTGGTCGAGTTCATCCATGGCGGAGGCTGTGGAACCCAGCGATACATGAGCTCGGGCCACATCCAGTCGATGCCGATTCCAGCTCGCGCTAGCAGGACGCCCTACGCTCTTGAGCGACCCCTTGCTGAGGACTCCCTCGTCGGCGCGGCTCAACACCCCGCGTCCGTCTCCGGCCAAAGACAGATCCTCAATCGCCTTCAGCTCCGTGGTAGCCGGACCGAACCGGCTCCAATGGGTACGGTAGTCGGCGTGCTCCCTACCCAAGGCAGCCGAAGCAATCGCGGCCCTGCGCCGTGCCTCGACCGCCTCTTCCGGTCGGTTGTTGCGAATCGAGGCGGCGGCGACGCGTAGGCAGAGTTCCCCCCACGATGCCAACTGCCCTGCGGTCGCGACCGAAATTTTCTTTGGCTCGACCGCTTCCGCGGTGGTGGCAGCCAGGTTCGCACACTCGTCAAAACGGTCTTGACGGAGCAAGAGCCAGCACAGACCGGTAACCCCAGTGGCAGCAACCGGTTGATCCCCTTGCTCCCGCGCGATCCGGATTCCTTCCACAAAAGCTTGGTACGCCATGTCGTACTGGCGCACCTGGGTGAGGTGCTTCGCAGCTAGCAGCAGTACGTGAGCGTGGACGATCGCGGCCTCTTCACGATCCTCTTCATCGGCCCAAGCAGCCGCGGTTTGGGAGTCCTGGAGCAGGGTCGGCAGTTTCCTCGCCACGCTGTCGTAGCGATCTGCCTCGATCAGCGCCAGCCCGTCTTCGATCTTCCGTCGAATCTCCGCGAGGTCCGGCATCTCAACGGGTGCCGCCACGGGTTCGGGTTCGGGCTCCAGGCCGAGCCCTACCGGGGGCGTGAGCACTTTCCGGAGAGGGGCGAGGAGTTGGCGGTTCTGGCTGTCGTCGCCGATCGGGAGCGGGGTCCCCGAGGCGAAGAGTTCGGTGGTGGTGAGTCCAAACGCTGCCGCGACCCGGCTCAACGTTTCGAGCCGCGCATGCCCGCGCTGTTCGATGTTCCGTACGGTCCCCACCGAGAGCTGAGCCTCTTCGGCTAGCTGCTCTTGGCTCCAACCCTCTGTGCGGCGAAGGCCGCGAACAATGTCGCCGAGCGGAGTGGACGCGTTCGCCATAATGGAACCTCCGTTATCACGTCAACGCCTAGAACGGTACTCCCCTTCGCCCTGCGAGTCCGCCGCCCGCGGCGTACGGCACTGCCCCAACCGACCTGCAACCGCACGGGACTTCCCCCGCCCGACCCGAGCCGTACGGCACCTCCGCCGGGTCATCGGTCGGCCAGCGCCCTCGCGCGGGGCACCGCGTCCGTCAGCGCCCCGGCACGCGGGGCAGTACGCAGTCCCCGCACAGGCCGCCGCCCGGCACCCGGTAGTACAGGCAGCAGGTGCTGCGGCGGAAGACCGGGCCCGCGCCCGGCAGCCAGTCGCCGGTCGAGCGCAGCGGCTCGGTCGCGCACAGTTCCCGGCTGAGCGCCCTGGCCAGTTCCGCCGCCTCCGCCGGCGCCTGCGGCCGGAGGGCGAGCGCCGCAGGGGCCGCCGACGGCGTGCGCAGCCAGCGGTCCAGCACCCCGAGCGCGCCCGCAAGCGCCGAGCCCGCGTTCCCCCACAGCAGCGTCCGCGCGACGCCGGACGCGGCGGTGGTCGCCCGGTGCAGCGGGGTCAGGTGTGCGTCCACGACGGCGCTGCGGAGTTGCGCGGCGAGGGCCGTGGGGTCGCTGGTCGGCGCCGTGGGCCGGTCCACGGCGTCCGTGGTCGGTGGCAGCCACAGTTCGTCCGGCGCGCTGCGCTCGGGGTGCCACCACAGCCGCCGCGGGCCGAAGTCGGGTACCTGGCCGGCGAGTACGGCGCTGCCCACGGCCAGCGACCACAGCCGGCCCGCCAACCCCTGGAAGCTGAGCGAGGCCACCACCCGGGCCTCGTCCGTGCCCAGTCGTCCGGCCACCGTGGCGTGCCGGTGGCGCAGCCCGGGCGGCACGTCGCCGGCACCCGGTACGTCCGCCGCACCGGGCACGTCCACCACGCCCGGCAGGTCCCCCGCCCCCGGCTCGGCGGCCGGCGCCTGTGCTCCGCCGGGGCCGGTGCCGTACGCCTCGGCGAGCGGTAGGTAGCCGTCCGTACGGGGCCCGCCCGGGCCCGGCGGGTCGGTGCGCACGGCGAAGAAGGGACCGATCGCGGCGACTGCGGCCAGGACCTGGGCCGGCGAGGTGGTCGAGGTGGGTTCGGGCATCGGCGTGCCCGTCCTTCCTGGGCCTCGGGCCCCTGGGGCGGGATCAGGCTAACCGGCCGCCCGGCGCCGGGGTCCAGGGGGCGGCGCCTGGCGCGGTGGGGCGCGCAGCGCGTCACGTACTGGGGTGGGTGCGTCGCCTGCGTCCTGTGGCCGGTGCTGCCGGGCCGCACGCATCGCCAGTGGCCAGTGCTGCCAGGGCGGGTGAGATGGCGGCCGGGGTGGGTGGGATAGCGGCCGGGGTGGGTTGAGAAGATCGCCCCAGCAACGCGCCCAACCACCAGTTCCCGTGCCCCCCACACCCACGGGCCCGCCCCGACCCGCCGTCCGTCCGCCACCCGTCCATCCGCCTCCCCCGGCCCCGCCCCTCGGCAAGCCACCCCCGCCGAGCCGGCGCCCGTCAGCCATCGATGCGGGCCCGCCACGCGCGTACCCACCAGCGACCCACCGGAGCAGATCGATGAACCACTCCCCCGCCGCCGCAGCCGTCCTCACCCAGGTGCGCGGCCAGGTCGGCACGCTCACCCTCAACCGTCCACGGGCGCTGAACGCCCTCACCCACGCCATGGTGCGCGACCTCACCGACGCGCTGACCGCCTGGGAGCAGGACGACACGGTGCGGGCGGTGCTGCTTACGGGCGCCGGCGAGCGCGGCCTGTGTGCGGGCGGCGACATCCGGGCCATCTACGAGGACGCCCGCGTCGGCGGCACCGCGTCGCGCGCGTTCTGGCGCACCGAGTACCTGCTCAACGCGCAGATCGCCCGTTACCCCAAGCCGTACGTGGCGCTCATGGACGGCATCGTGATGGGCGGCGGCGTCGGCGTCTCCGCGCACGGCTCGGTGCGCGTGGTCACCGAACGCTCCACGCTCGCCATGCCGGAGGTCGGCATCGGCTTCGTCCCCGACGTCGGCGGCACCCACCTGCTCGCCGCGGCCCCCGGCGAGTTGGGCACCCACCTGGCGCTGACCACGGACCGGATGGGCCCGGGCGCCGCCATCGCCGGCGGCTTCGCCGACCACTTCCTGCCGTCGGCCGAACTCCCCGCGTTCGCCGAGGCGTTGGCCACCGACGACGTCGCCGACGTGGTGGCCAGGTTCGCCCGGCCGGCCCCGGCCGACGAGTGGGAGCAGCACCGCCCCTGGATCGACGCGTGCTACGCGGCCGACTCCGTCGAGGAGATCGTCACCCGGCTTGAGGAGTGTGGCGTGCCGGCCGCGAAGGAGGCCGCCGAGCGCATCATGACCAAGTCGCCCACCGCGCTGAAGGTCACGCTCAGCGCGCTGCGCCGGGCCCGCCGGCTCGGCGCCCTGGAACCGGTGCTCGACCAGGAGTACCGCGTCTCGTGCGCCGCGCTATCGCTGCCCGACCTGGTGGAGGGCGTCCGGGCGCAGGTCGTCGACAAGGACCGCAGGCCCCGCTGGAACCCCGCCCGCCTGGCCGACGTCAGCCCGGCCGACGTGGCCGGGTTCTTCGCCGATCTCGGCCCGGAGGAACTGGGCCTGGCGGCACGCCCGTAACGCCCGCGGCCCGCACGCCCGGCCTGCCTGGGCCGCACGGTCCCGCTGCGGGGCGCGCGGGCCCGGGGGGGGGGGGGGGGGGGGGCCGGCGGCCCAGCGGGCGCGAGCGCCACGACGAGAAGATCACGGTCTACGTCTCCGCCGAAGAACTCATGGACCTGGAGCACGCGCGACTCGTGCTGCGCGGCGAGCACGGCCTCGCCGTGGACCGCGGCCGGATCGTCCGCGAGGCGGTCGCCGTCGTCCTGGCCGACCTGGAGTCGCGCGGCGACGCGAGCATCCTCGTACGGCGTCTGCGCGGTCGCTGACCGGCGCGGAGATCCCGCACATCGCAGGGTGGCGGCGGTAGCCTGCCCGCTCGTACGGGCCCATCGCCCGCCCCTGCACCTTGGAACCGCATGCCCACCAACGACGACCCCGCCCCGGCCGCCGAGCCGCGCGCCCGCCGCAGCCTCGGCCGGGGCCCAGGCACCCGCCCCACCGCCGAGCCGCCTGCCGCGGGGTCGCCCCCCACCGAACCGGCTGAGCCGCCGCGGGAGGCCGCCGCACCGCCGCCGGCCGACACGGGCCCGGCACCGGCGTACGCGGGCGCTGAGCGGGCCACTGAGCCCCTTCGCAGCGGGCCTGACGCCTCACCGGCTGACCCGCCGGGGCCCGCTGACGCCGGTGGGGCCGCCGATGACCTTCCCACCACGCCCGGCGCCGCCCGGCGCGCGATGGGGCGTCCGGGGGACCATCCGGGGGACCGGCCGAGCGGCCGGCGGGCCGATGCGGAACGGGAAGCGGAGGCGGAAGGGGAAGCCGGGGAGACGGCCGCCGGTGGTGCGGGCGGGACCGGGACCGAGGCCGGGGACGCGGTTGCCGCGGGAAGCGGCGAGGGCCCTCGGGCGGCGGATGCCGCGGACGCCGACAGCGCTGGCGGCGCGGAGACCGGTGCTGGTCATGCCAGGGATGCCAGGGACGCCGGTGGTGCGGGCGGTGGCGTGGAGCGGCCGGTGGATGACGGTCGGTTCACCGTGCGGCTGGCCAACTTCGAGGGCCCCTTCGACCTGCTGCTCCAGCTCATCTCCAAGCACAAGCTGGACGTGACCGAGGTGGCGCTGTCCAAGGTCACCGACGAGTTCATGGCGCACATCCGGGCCATGGGGCCGGACTGGGACCTCGACCAGACCACCGAGTTCCTGGTGGTCGCCGCGACGCTGCTCGACCTGAAGGCGGCCCGGCTGCTGCCGTCGGCCGAGGTGGAGGACGAGGCCGACCTCGCCCTCCTGGAGGCCCGGGACCTGCTCTTCGCGCGGCTGCTCCAGTACCGGGCGTACAAGCGCATCGCGGACATCTTCCAGGAGCGCCTGGACGCGGAGGCGCGCCGCTATCCGCGCACCGTCGGCCTGGAGCCGCACCACGCCGACCTGCTGCCCGACGTGGTGATCCGGATAGGAGCCGAGGGGTTCGCGAAGCTGGCCGTGAAGGCGATGCAGCCCAGGGCGAAGCCGCAGGTGTACGTGGACCACATCCACGCGCCGCTGGTCAGCGTGCGGGAACAGGCCGAGGTCGTGGTGGCCAGGCTGCGCGAGTTGGGCGTCGCCGACTTCCAGACCCTGACCGCCGACGCCCCCGACACGCTCACGGTCGTCGCCCGCTTCCTGGCCCTCCTTGAGCTCTACCGGGAGCGGGCCGTTGCCCTGGACCAGGAAGAGGCGCTGGGCGTGCTGCGCATCCGCTGGACCGGTACGGAGGGGGAGCGTCCGCAGGTCACGGACGAGTTCGACCAGGAGGCGGCCCCGGACCCCGACGCGGCACGGCATGCCGGCGGGGCGGCGGAGCAGGGTGGGGCGGCGGACCGGGGTTCGGGCGAGGCCGGGCCACAGAGCGAGCGGGAGGCGCACCGATGACGGAGCGGTACGAGCGGTACGAGCCGGGACCCGGGGCGCCGTCCCCGGCGGGAATCGTGGAGCGGCGTACGGAGGCGGTCGCGGCGGGAGGCGCCGGGGGAGCAGCCGCGGACGCTGTTGCTGTGGACGCCGCGGCCCCGGACAGCGCTGCTGCCGACGCTGCTGCCGTGGACGCCGTCCCGGACGGCGCTGCTCCCGACATCGCCGCCCCGGACACCGCTGCCGAGGACGCCGCGGCCCCGGACGGCACCGACGGCACCGACGGCGCTGATGACGCTGACGACGACGCTGACGACGGCGTGGCGCGGCTCGCGCTGCGGCCCGCGTTGGAGGCCGTGCTGATGGTGGTGGACGAGCCGGCCACCGAAGAACACCTGGCCAAAGTGTTGGACCAGCCCCGACGCGCGGGGGCGGACGCGTTGCGGGAGCTGGCCGACGAGTACACCGTGCAGGGGCGCGGTTTCGAGCTGCGGCTGGTCGCGGGGGGCTGGCGGTTCTACACCAGGCCCGCGTACGCCACGGCCGTCGAGTCCTTCGTCCTGGACGGCCAGCAGGCCCGGCTCACGCAGGCCGCATTGGAGACCCTGGCCGTCGTCGCGTACCGTCAACCGGTCAGCCGTTCGCGCGTCTCCGCCGTACGCGGAGTGAACTGCGACGGCGTGATGCGGACCCTCCTCCAGCGCGGTCTGGTCCAGGAGGCGGGTACGGAACCTGAAACAGGTGCGATCCTGTACAGGACGACGAACTACTTCCTGGAGCGGATGGGCCTGCGCGGCCTGGACGAGTTGCCCGAGCTGGCACCGTTCCTGCCGGAGGTGGACGCCGTCGAGGCGGACTCGCTCGAAGGGGTCCCCTCGTTCGACCCGGACGCACCGGACGACGCAGACACCACGACGGCCCACTCGACTACGGAACCTTGATGCGAAGCAGCGACAGGAACAGCGGCGGCAACCGAAACCCCCGGGGCGGGGGAAGCGGCAGGCGCGACAACACGCCGCGGCGCTCGGGCACCCCGCGCCCCGAGGAGCGCCGCTACGACGTGGGTGAGACGGGCCAGTCGGGCTCCAACCGGCCGGGCGGCGTCGGCGGCGGCAAGGGCGCGGCCAAGGGCGGCCCCAGCCACCAGGGCCCCGCCGCCCGCCAGACCGGCTGCCCCCGCACCACACCAGCC
>NZ_JBEHZD010001190.1:0-351 GCF_040240285.1 Streptomyces sp. HSW2009
GGCGTGCCCCGTACGCATCGGTCGCACCTTGGCCGTACGGGGCACGCCCGGGGGCGTGGGGGTGACGTACCGGCACGACGTACGAGAAGGCGCTTATCCACAGGGCTGGCGCCGTCCCTCACCCGAGTTATCCACAGGCGCGGGCCCCGATCCCCGCATCGGGCCCGATTCCCCTAACGTCGAATGCGTCGCCCGACCCACCGGCTCGGAAGCGCCACCCAGCGGTCTGCCGCTGCGGTGCTGCCCCGTGCCCGGAAGCCGGGCCGGCGCGGGCACGGCCCGATGGGGGCCCGGTCTGTTTTACACATCTCCGGGCCCACGCGACGGACGCCGAGGGGGGGGGGGGGGGGG
>NZ_JBEHZD010001191.1:0-350 GCF_040240285.1 Streptomyces sp. HSW2009
CAGTTGGTAGAGCGCAACCTTGCCAAGGTTGAGGTCGCGAGTTCGAACCTCGTCGTCCGCTCGGTGAAGGGCCCCCCGCCGGGGCCCGGGGGCGGTTTGGGGGGCCGGGCGGGCCCGGGGGGGGGGGGCCGGGGGGGGGGGGGGGGGGGGGGGGGGGGGGGTGGTTGGTGGGGGGGGGGGGGGGGGGGGGCCGGGCCGCGGGGCGGGGGGGGGGGGGGGGGGGCAGTGCCCGCGGGGGCGGGGGGGGGGGGGGGGGGGGGGCGGGCCGGGCGGGGCGGGGGGGGGGCCCCGGGCGGGGGGGGCACCGGGGGGCTGGTACGTGAACGCCTGCCGGGAGGGGAAGGTAGGGG
>NZ_JBEHZD010001192.1:0-347 GCF_040240285.1 Streptomyces sp. HSW2009
GTACGCGCCGACAACACCCACGGCACCACACCCAACACCTCACCCGCCACCGCCACCTCAGGCTCCACCCCAGCCTGCTCCAAAATCACGTGCGCATTCGTCCCCGACGCACCAAACGACGACACACCCACCCGCCGCGGACGACCCACCTCCGGCCACTCCACCGCCTCCCGCAACAACTCCACCCCACCCGAACCCCAATCCACATGCGGCGTCGGCTCATCAATATGCAACGACCGCGGCAACACCCCATGCCGCATCGCCATCACCATCTTGATCACACCCGCCACACCCGCAGCAGCCTGCGTATGACCAATATTCGACTTCACCGAACCCAACCACAAAGG
>NZ_JBEHZD010001193.1:0-347 GCF_040240285.1 Streptomyces sp. HSW2009
CCCCCCGCCCCCGGGCCCGGCGGCCCACCCCCCCCCCCCCGGCCCCGCCGCGGGGGGGGCCCGCGGGCCGCGGCCGGGTGGCCGCCCTCCATCAGCCGGCCGCCGTCTGCTGCACGATGCGGGTGACGTGCACCCGGGACGGGCACTCCAGCTTGTTCATCACCTGCCGCAGGTGGTTGACGACGGTCCACTCCGACAGCTCAAGGGAGCGGGCGATCTGCCGGTTGGTCATGCCCTCGGCCACCAGCTCCGCTATCTGGTGCTGGCGCGGGGTGAGCCCGGCCAGCCGGGCGTCGACGCCCGGGCCCGCCGCCGGCTTGGGCCCCCGCCCCCCCCCCCCCCGGGGG
>NZ_JBEHZD010001194.1:0-343 GCF_040240285.1 Streptomyces sp. HSW2009
CGCTGAAGAGGAAGACCGTGTCGCCACCGGTGGGCGCCGACTCGGACGACGGTCCGGCAGTCACGATGGCGGGGTGGGGTTCGTTGGTGGTGAGTGCTTCGAGTGCGGTGAGGAAGGACTCACGGTCCTCACCCACAGCAACAGCACGGTGGTCGAAGCGCGTACGGGTGGTCAGCAACGACCAACCCACCTCCGTCGGACGCAACCCAGGCTCATCCAACAACCGCTCCACCAACACCCGCGCCTGACCCCGCAAAGCCTCCGGAGTACGCGCCGACAACACCCACGGCACCACACCCAACACCTCACCCGCCACCGCCACCTCAGGCTCCACCCCAGCCTG
>NZ_JBEHZD010001195.1:0-341 GCF_040240285.1 Streptomyces sp. HSW2009
AACACCGTCGCCTTCCAAGCCCTCTACGCCCGCACCACCCACTGGACCCCCACCCCCACCGACCCCACACCCACCCAGCGGCCGATCCTGGACCGCTGGCTGCTCAGCGAACTCCACACACTGACCGACGAGGTCACCCGGTCCCTGGAGAACTACGACACGCAGCGCGCGGGCAAACTCCTCTCGGTCTTCGTGGACAACCTGTCCAACTGGTACGTACGCCGCTCCCGCCGCCGCTTCTGGCAAGGCGACCCCGCAGCGCTGCGCACCCTGCACGAGGCCCTCCAGACCGTCACCCAACTCATGGCCCCCCTCACCCCGTTCATCACCGAACGCGTCTG
>NZ_JBEHZD010001196.1:0-338 GCF_040240285.1 Streptomyces sp. HSW2009
CCCGTCAACTCCGCCAGCACCCGCAACTCCGCACTGGCCCGCGCCTTGAGCACCCCACCCCCCACGTACAACACCGGCCGCCGCGCCTGCGTGATCAACCGCGCCGCCTCCCGCACCTGCCCGGAATGCGGCCGGGCCGCTGGACGGTACCCGGGCAACTCGGTCTGCGGCGGCCAGGAGAATTGCGTACGGGCCTGCAACGCGTCCTTGGCGATGTCCACCAGGACCGGCCCCGGCCGGCCGGTGGAGGCCACGTGGAACGCCTCAGCGATCGTCCGCGGAATGTCGTCCGCGTTCGTCACGAGCCAGTTGTGCTTGGTGATGGGCATGGTGATGCC
>NZ_JBEHZD010001197.1:0-336 GCF_040240285.1 Streptomyces sp. HSW2009
GCTGTTGGGGTTGTTACCAGTGGTGGTGGGGTGCGGGTTGATGGTGGTCGGGTGGTGTTCGTCTTTCCTGGTCAGGGGTCGCAGTGGGTGGGCATGGCACTGGAGTTGGCGGACCAGTCGGAGGTGTTCCGGGCCCGGCTCGAAGCCTGTGATGCGGCCTTTGCGGCCCTGGTGGGTTGGTCGGTCATCGACGCCATCCGCGGCGGCGAAGGCGCGCCCGACCTCACCGAACTCGACGTCGTACAACCCGCACTCTTCTCCGTGATGGTGTCGCTGGCGGCGCTCTGGCGTTCGCTGGGTGTGGAGCCCGCCGCCGTGGTGGGCCACTCCCAGGGC
>NZ_JBEHZD010001198.1:0-335 GCF_040240285.1 Streptomyces sp. HSW2009
GTCCCACCGCCCGGCGCACCACTCGCCGCGCCGCCGGCCGCCCCTTCCGCCGCGGAGGTCACGCCCTCCCCCGCCACGGCCCCACCACCAGCCGCGGCGGCCGTACCCACGTCCGGGGCGGTCACGGGACCACCCGCCCCAGCCCCTCCAGCGGCCCCCCGCGCCCCGTGGTCCGGCCGCATCACGCCACCGCCCCGCGCGGTATGGCGCGTGCCCCGGACGGCACGGCGGGTGCCCCGGGCGCTGTCACGTCACGCCCCCGCCCGCCGGGGGCAGCGCGCGCAGCGCAACGGGTCGGGCCGCTCCGGCCGGCCCGGCCGCCGGCGCCGCCGCCC
>NZ_JBEHZD010001199.1:0-335 GCF_040240285.1 Streptomyces sp. HSW2009
CCCCCCCGCCCCCGCCCCCCCGCGCGCCCCCCCCCCGGGGGGGCGCCCGCCGCCCCCCGCCCGCCCCCCGCGGCGCCGCGCGGGCGGGGGGGCCCGGGCCGCCGGGGGGCCGGGGCGCCCGCCCGCGGGCCCCCGCGACCGGGTGCCGCGCCGCCCCCATGTCGTACGCTCTCCCGGATCGGCCGGGAGGCGCAGCGGCCCGGGCAGGGGCGCGCCGGCCGCGGGTCCGGTCGGGGGGGGCCGGGGCCCCCCCCCGGGCCGGGGGGCGGGGGGGGGGCGGCCCGGGGGGGGGGGCCGGGGCCGGGGGGGGGGGGGGGGGCGCCCGGGCGCGCCGC
>NZ_JBEHZD010000012.1:0-35794 GCF_040240285.1 Streptomyces sp. HSW2009
GGGGCCCCCTGGGGGCGGGCCTCACCCGGCGCCGCGCCCCGGGGGCCCCCGCGCCGGCCCCCCGGGCCGAGGCGGGGGGGGGGCGGCGCCCCCCCCCCCCGCCCCCCGCCGCCCCCCCCGGGGGGGGCGCCGGCCCTGCCACAGCGCGAGGGCCGTCCCGACACCGAGCGTGGTGAACCAAGCGGCGAGCCCCGACCCCGCCCCGTCCGTGAGGACGATCAGCGCGAGGAAGCCGACGACCAGGGTCACGACGACGAGCAGGGCCAACAGTAAGCGTCCGATGGCGCGGCGCAGACGTGGGCGCAGGCGTGGGCGTGGGCGCAGACGTGGGCGTGGGGCGGACGCGGGCAGGGCGAACGTGGGCACGGCGGACCTCCGACTGTTTCAGAACGCTGTTTCAAAACGACGTTATCAGAGGGGGTAGGCTGCTGCCGTGGGTAGGCCGAGAACCAATGACGCGGTCGTCAGAGAGCGGCTGGTGCAGTGCGCGGGCGAACTGCGCGCCACGCGTCCGCGCGAGTCCGTCACCGTGCGCGCCGGGGCCGCGGCGGCCGAGGCGTCGACGACGGCGGTGTACTCCCTGTTCGGCGGCAAGGACGGGCTGATCGGCGCGGTGCGCGACCGGGCCGTCGCCGGCCTGTTCCGGGACCTGTCGGCGGTACGGCCATCCGCCGACCCACTCGCCGACCTGACCGCGCTGGCCACCGCCTACCGCCACTGGGGGCTCGAACACAGCCACCTGTACACGGTGTTGTTCGGCGGGGTGCAGTCCTTCGACCCGTCCGGGGAGGTCGGCGCCGCCGACCCGATCCGTCCGCTGCTCGCCGCGATCGACCGCGCCCGGGCGGCGTCCGTACTCACCGGCGACGCCACCGCGATCGCCCTGTCGATCTGGGCGACCCTGCACGGGCTCGTCACGCTCGAACTGGCCGGCGCCCTCGACGTGGTCGCGGCCGAGGCCGCGTTCGCCCCGACGATGCGGGCGACGCTGCGCGGCTGGATGACGCGGGAGGCGTTTCTCGACCTCGCTTGATCCCGCTCGATCCCGCTCGATCCCGCTCGATCTCTGCTGGGTTGGGCGTACGGGGTGGCGGGGCCCGGGGGCATGGCTGGGCCGGGCCGGACAGGCCCGGGTCGACAGGGTGCCGATCGGTGGGCGCGCCAGAAAGGACCCGCCACGTGAGGCGAGCCGCTGCCGACGGGGAAACCGCTGGTCAGACCGGCCGCCGGCCGGATTGTCAGTGGGGCCGGTTACGCTCGCAGGCATGAACTGGCCCGAGCGCATCGCACAGTTGCGGCAGTGGACCCGGGGTGGCACGCGCGCCCCGCACAAGCCGCTGCTGGTGCTGTACGCGCTCGGTCACTTCCAGCGGGACGCGGACGCGGAGCTCCCGTACACCGCCGTGGAAGCGGACCTGGGCTGGCTGCTCGCGGAGTACGGGCCGGCGCACAAGACCACCCCCGCCTACCCCTTCCACCACCTGGTCACCGACGGCGTGTGGGAGGTGCGCACGACCCGCGGTGCCGGCAGTCCGGGCCCGCTGGTGCGGGAGTTGCGGGCGTCGGGGGCCGCCGGCCGGCTGGCGCCCGAGTTGCGCGCGGCGCTGCGCAGCGCGC
Source organism: Streptomyces sp. HSW2009 (assembly GCF_040240285.1). NCBI lineage: Bacteria > Bacillati > Actinomycetota > Actinomycetes > Kitasatosporales > Streptomycetaceae > Streptomyces > Streptomyces sp. HSW2009. Next base: position 1,618 of record NZ_JBEHZD010000012.1, read on the forward strand.
CCGAGCTGATCGGCCGGCGGGCCCGGGTGTTGCTCGACCGGCACTTCCCGCCGTCCCTGCACGGCGAGTTGTGCGAGGCCGTCGGCCGCGACCTGGAGCCGGCGGACGAGGTCAGGCTCACCGCGGCCCGCCGCCAGCGCGACCGCAGAATGCGGAACCTGGTACTGACGGCGTACGAGTACCAGTGCGCGTTCTGTGGTTACGACGGGCAGCTCAGCAGCGCCGGCGCCGGCATGCAGCCGGTGGGGCTTGAGGCCGCGCACGTGCGGTGGTGGGCCTTCGAGGGTCCCGACGAGGTCGAGAACGGGCTGTGCCTGTGCTCGCTGCACCACAAGCTGTTCGACAAGGGCGTCCTCGGCATAGGCGATGACCTGCGGGTCCTGGTCTCCCAGCAGTTCGTGGGCCGCAGCCGGGCCGCCCGCGAACAGGTCATAGCCCTGGCCGGCCGCCCCGTGCTCGGCCCGCAGCCGGGGTCGAGCCCCGTCGCCGCGGGCCACCGCACCTGGCACACCGAGCAGGTCTTCCGCGGCGCGGCCCGGCAGGCGATACCGGTGGGCTGACGGCACCGGGATGTCCCTTTGACCGGGGCGTCCCTTTGACCGAGGCATCCCGTTGCCCGGTGGCTGGGACGTCCCTTCGACCGGGTCGCCCCAGTCAGCTTGGCCCGGTCAGCCGGGCCAACCTGGTCAGCCCGGGCCAGCCCGATCAACCCGATCAACCCGGCGGCAGCCGACAGCCCACAGCCCGCACACCCCTCACCCCGCCCCGTACCAAGCCCCCACCAGCGCCGCTCCCACCACCAGCCCCAGCGTCAGGACGAGCGCTCCCGGGGGGAGGCCCTTGGGGCGGAGGGTGCGGGCGGGGGGTGGGGTGGGGGTGTGGGTTGCTTGGGAGCGGTGTTCGGCGGGTGGGTTGCTCGGGAGGATGACGCGCCAGGGTTGCTGCGGGTCGTACTCGACCACGGCGCGGTCCCGGTGCAGCAGCCCCTGGAGGTCCAGCGGGTGCCGGATGCGGATGCGGTACGGGGCGTGGCCGGCGGGCGGCACCACGGTCAGGTCGAACTCGAAGGCGCTGTCCGGCGAGCGGGGGTCGGCGGCCGGGCCGTTGGTGGTCCGGTCCACGGCGCGCACCCGGTGCACCACGGCCGGCGCGTAGGCGCGCGGGCCGCCCTCGCGCAGCGGCCACGCCGTCTCCTGGGTCGTCGTGATGCCCGCCTCGCCGACGGCGCCGAACGCGGCCAGCACCAGGGCGCTGGTGAGCAGGCCGACCAGGAGCAGCCAGCGCGGCCCGGAGACGGCGCCCACCGTGAGGGCGGCGAAGCACAGGCCGGTGACGGCCGCGGAGAGCAGCGGCAGCGCGGTGAACAGCCGGCGGACGGTGAACGGGACGGTGCTCATGGCCGGCTCCACAGGGTGCGCGGGGCGATGGCGACGCGGATGCGGCGGGCGTCGGCCGGGTGCTGCTTGTCGTAGACGGCCCGTACGGTACGGCGCAGCGCGATGCGTTCGGTGACGGCCGGGACCTCGTACGACACGCCCTTCTCGTCCTCGAAGGCCACGGTGACCTCGCCGTACTTGCCGCTCACCGAGCGCCAGCCGGAGAGCGTGGCCTCGGCCGTCGCGTACCGGCCGGTCAGCCGGCGCAGGGCGGCGCTGCGGCGGAGACTGACGGCCGCTCCCCACCAGGCGAGGACGGAGCCGACGCCCACCACGCACCACAGGACGGTCAGCCAGTCGGAGACGGAGTGCGTGGAGATCGGCAGCATGAGGTGGAAGGCGGTGACCGAGTCGTGGGCGGCCCCCCCCCCCGCCCCGCCGGCGTGCCCGCCGCCGGAGCACGCCCCGGCCCCGCCCCCCGCCCCCCCCCCGCCCGGCCCCCCGGCGCCGGGGGGGGGGGGGGCGCGGGCCGCGGGGGGGGGCCGGGGGGGGGCGGGGGGGGGGGCCCCCCCCCCCGGGCGCCCCGGGCGTCGTGCCAGCCGACGATGCAGGCCAGGGCACAGAACACGGCCACCGCGCCGCCGGCCGCGCGGCGCAGGAAGCGGGTGGCGAGGAGGCCGAGTACCGCGCCGGTGGCGATGCCGAGGAGGGGTGCGCCGGCCGCGAAGGAGTCGCTGGAGCACCCCTGGGAGTCGCAGGTCCACTCCACGTCGGCCGCCTCGTAGCTCGCCGCGTGCCACACCAGCCACACGTGCCAGGCCAGGAGCGCGCACGCGAGCGCGCGCAGCCCCGTTCCGTAGGCTCTCCGTCGCACGCCGCCGGCCCCCGCTCCTGTGCGGCCCCCTGTCGTCGGGCCGCGTCGTCCCCCGGACGATAACGGCCCCGGCCGGGCCCGGTCGGTGAGCTCCGCCACGGCAGACAGCAGACGGTAGCCGGCGCACGGCCCACGTCAGGCGCGGGGCGCGGGGGGGGGGGGGGGCGCCCCCCGGGGGGGGCCCCCCCCCCCCCCCCCCCCCGGGGGGGGGGGGCGGGGGCGCCCCGGGGGGGGGGGGGGGGCGGCCGGGGGGGGGGGGGGGGGCGCCGGCCCCGCGCCCCCCCCCCCCCCCCCCCCCCCCCCCCCCCGCCCCACCGGCAGGTGGCAGGTGCTCAGTGCCCGGACTTGTGCAACGTGCACGTCGCCTGTGCGGTCTTGCTCGGGTCGCTCTCGGAGCGGGCCGTGAGGGTGATCTCGCCGCGCGGTGCGGCGCCGCGGTCGGCGGTGACGGCGACGTCGACCGGTACGGAGGAGCCAGCGGTCGCGGTCGCGAGGCGGTTGGGCAGCCATGCCTTCCAGCCGCGCCCGGTCGCCTTGGCCGACAGCCGGTAGACGTCGGAGTCCAGGTAGGCGCTCGCGTCCTCCGGGTGACCTGCGGCGTCCGCGGTGCCGGTGCCCGTGTTGGTCAGCGGGAAGGTGCACACGGCGCGCTGCTTCATCGGCTTGCCGCGCGAGGCGCCGCGGTCCAGGTCGAGCCCGCGGGCCTGCCGCCCGGCGCCGTCCAGGGAGCGGACGCCGACCGTGTACGACAGGACGCCGGCCTTGTCGCGCTCGATGTCGAGCACGTAGAAGTGCAGCCGGTTGGCCTTGTCCACGTACTCGTACGAGCTGCCCGAGTCGGCGCCCGCGTGGAACAGCGCGTCGCTGAGCTGCCGGTAGTCGCCCATGGTGATCTTCTGCTCGGTGCCGTCGGGGCGCTTGAAGTCCACCATGTCGATGTCCTCGGGGTGCGCGTCGACGACCCAGGCGAAGGGCGCGCGGTCCGCGTTCTTCGTCTTGCTGAACATCACGCCGTTGTCGGGCGTGAAGGAGTCCATGCCCATCCGGTCCACGACCTCGACGGTGTAGTTCTGGTAGCCGCCGCCGTCGCACAGCGGGTCGGTGGCGCGGTCGCACTCGGGCGAGAGGTCGCGGCCCATGGTGATGTTGACGCCGGTCAGCCCCTTCGCACCGGGCGGCGCGGAGCGGGCGGTGACCTTGGCGACCACGAGCCCGGAGCCCTTGAGCGCGTCGCGGTCCAGCCGCAGCACGTTGTTCTCGCCGACGATGCCCAGCTTGAGCTTGTCGCGCAGCACGTGGTGGGCGCCCATCGAGGCGCCCGCGGTCGCCGGCGTCTGCCACCGGGTGTGCGGACCGCCCGGGCCGTTGAACGAGCCCCGCGAGAGCATCCCCCAGATACCGGTGTACGAGCGGCTGAGCGGCTTGCCGTACGGGTTGTTGTAGTTGTCGGCGATGCCCAGGATGTGGCTGAGTTCGTGCGCGAAGACCGCCATGCCCGAGCTCTCGGCCTGGGTGGAGGAGCCGTCCGCGGCGTTCGGCCAGATCCGGGCGGCGGCCTGCCAGGACGTCCACGGCACGTACCGCGTCTTGGCCGCGTTGCCGCCGTCGGCGGTGGGCTTCGGCGGGCCCCAGGCGGCCGGTACGGACTTCGGGTCGGCGAACTTCATCTGCCCGAACTCCTGCCAGGCGGACGACTCGTCGACGCCGGCGGTCAGGAAGAAGACGAAGTCGAAGTCCTTCGGCCGGTCGGCGCCCACGTCCGCGATCCAGGCGCGCTTGCCGTCCGCCCGGATGTCCTTGCCACAGGTGTCACCCACCGGGCAGGCGCCCGGGTTCATGCCGGGCTCGATGCCGTACTGGTACGACTTGTGCGGCATCTTGTAGACCCCGAAGGCCGTCAGGTCCACGCCGACCCGGCCGCCGGAGTCCTCCATCCAGTACTCGTTGATGGTGTGGCCGTGGTTCAACTTGCCGGGCTTGTTGAGGAAGTCCTGGTAGAACTGCGGCACCTTGGCGCGCGGCACGTTGGAGGCGTCCGGCACCGGGTTGCCGAACTTGGCCTTGCCCGCGGGCTGGGTGACCGAGAACCCCTCGTCGGGGTAGTCGAGCAGCACCAGCGCGCCCTTGAAGGTCCGGTCGGTGGGCTTGACGTTGGGGTTGGCCCAGTCAGTGCCGGGCACCGAGCGGTACTCGGACCAGGTCATGTCGTCCGGGTTGCGCCAGTTCTGCGGGTCGATCGGCTGCGCGAGGGCGGGCCGCTCCGGGCGCCCGTGCCCGTCGGCCTCCGGCGAGGCCCCCGCGGGCCCGACGGTCAGCGAGGCCACCACGCCGATCCCCAGCGCGAGGACGCCGAGCCGCCGGGCCCGCCGCAGTCCGCGGGGTGCACGGGGTGCACGGGGTGCGCCAAGCGCACCGGGCGCACTGCCGCGGGTCGCCGCCGGCCGCGGGCCGGGCGAGTGGTCAGAGTCGGATATGGAGGGAATACCGGGCGCGGAACGACCGCCCCGATCACCGAGTACGCGACGCACGCGCGGACGACGGAAGGACAAGACTCACCTCGTGACCTGAGATTTTCGGACATGGACATGGCAAGTCGAACGATGGGGATCTCCCACCGCGGTCAAGGTAAGGCGGGGGACGGCGGCGCGCCAGAGTGCGGACACGGGACTTCTGGGGTGAGGGCGACTGCGCGTCGGGCGGAGTGGGGGTTGGTGGGTGTCGGCGGGGTGGGGGCGACGACGCGTCGAGCGATATGGGGACTACGCAGGGTGTGGAAAAGAACAGCGCCCTCGCCGAGGAAGGTCCACGGCGGGGCGCTGGCTCACCCGGTCCAACGGGCCCCCGGCGCGTACGCATCGCGCGTCGACGGCCTGTGGCCCGGTCCCGGTCTCGGTCTACCCGGGGCGGCGCTTGGTGGGTTGGGGCATTCCTTCGACGAGGAGGGCTGGTTCGACGGCGAGGAGGCGGGTGCGCAGGGCGTGGACGAGAGCAACGCGTTCGAGGTTTTCCACCGCTGACCATTCGACGTCGACTTCGTCGCGGGGGAGGCTCGCGAAGGCGTCTTCGGGGGCGCTGCCGCCGTCCAGGATGAAGGCGAGTTCTTCGTCTTGCTCGCCGTCGATGGCGGGTTGCTGGTCGACGGCGAGGAGGGCGGGTTCCTTGGGGAGCGTGATGCCGAGCGCGTCGGCGACGCGGCGGGCGGCGTCGGGGATCGACTCCCCCGGCCGCACGATCACCCCTGGCGGGCAGCTCCAACCATCGCGTACGACCTGGAGCACGCGCGGCCACATGCCCAGCGGCGCGAAGTACTTGGGGTTTTCCACCGGGCAACGGACCAGCAGGAACACCCAGATCTCGCGGGGCGGGTTGGGTGAGTGGGTGGCGTTCAGGGGGTGTACGAGCTTCACGCGGCGACCTCGCTTCGGTGGGTGAGGGCTTGCAGCCCGGTGCAGGATTGGGGCGCGCGGTCGTCGAGGGTGATGAGCCCGTACGTAGTCCGGCCGTCGGTCCAGCACCAGCCTTCGACGGTCTCGTACTCGACGCGGTGCCGGTTGGGGCACAGGACGTTGCTGCGCAACGCGTCCGGATCGAACATCGACTCCTGGTACGCGCGGTGGAACTCGATGTCCGTGACGGGTGACCAGGCGCCGTCCTCGCCGACGCTGAGGAAGAAGCGGAGGGGGGTGCCCATGACGATGACGCGGTGGGTGCCGTCCATCAGGCTTCGCCTTCAGACGCGCCGGAGTCACGGTGAAGGGGGCACTGGCAGGGCGGCCACCTCAGGATGTTTTCGGACGCGGAGGGGCTGTCCGCGAACGTGTCGAGCCGCCGCCTGCCCCCGTCCCCCTCTCCGTGGGCCCCACCTGTGCCTGCCCGAACTTCCGGTGAGGGGTGCCCCGCTGCTGACGCCATCGCACGATCCTTTCCAACGGGCGTTGCTACTTTCCTGTGTTGCCCGCCTCAAAAACGTAACTACGGCCCTGTGACCAGCAGTTATGCTCCGGGCGCACTTCAAGCATGTCCCCCTACGGAGGGTAAATGCAAGGTTGCACAGCGAAAACCCACTGGATTGGCTAGCGTTTCGAAATGGATGGATGAGGGCCTTCAGATACCAGGCCCCGAGTCCTTCATAATGAGTGTCAGAAGGAGGGGCGAGAGTCTTGGCAGAGGACAAGCCGACCGGTTCCACGGTGCCCAGAAGACAACTTGGGCGGTTCCTGCGCGAGCTGCGCGGACAGGCGAGATTCACAATTCGCCGCGCAGCCCTCACGCTGGAGTGGTCGGAAGCGAAGATGTGGCGCATCGAGTCAGGCCTGACGTCGCTGCGTAGCCACGACGTCGAGACAATGTGCCGCATCTACGGCGCAGCGCCGGACCTGACCGAGGCGCTAATGGGCCTCGCCAAGGAGACCAAGGCAAGAGGCTGGTGGCACGCTTACGGTGATGTCGTCCCGTTCGGCTTCGACCTCTACATCGGCCTGGAAGAAGCCGCGTCCCAACTCGACTGGTACGAACCCGAACTTGTGCCTGGGCTGTTTCAGACGCCTGAGTACGCTCGCTTGATCATCCAGGCCGACAACGCTAGTGCCCCGGACGACGAGATCGAACGTCGTGTCAACCTGCGCATCACGCGTCAAGCAATCATCACCCGAGCCACCGGGGCTCCCGTGTTGCGGGTGATCATCAGTGAGGCCGTGCTGCGGCGCCAGATCGGCGGGCCCAGCTTGATGGCCGATCAGCTCCGGTACATCGCTGAGGTGGGCGAGCTGCCTAACGTGACGATCAAGGTCGCCGCGTTCGCCGGCGGATTTCACCCGGGAATACTGACGGGCCAGTTCCTGACTTTGCGCTTTCCGCCGTACAGCGGAGTCGGAGACGAGGCAGAGCCGCCCACCGTCTACGTCAGCGGATTCACCGGAGATCTGTACCTAGACAAGCCGGGCGAAGTGCAGCGATACGACGCGGCGTTCGCACAGATGTGGGATCTAGCCCTTGACGCAGAGGCATCAAGGGAGGCAATCACGAGGATGGCAGGGGAATATGCGCGACACACCTAATCTGAAAAGTGCGCCATGGCGTAAGTCCACCTACAGCAATGGCCAAACGAACTGCATCGAAGTAGCGGACGACCACTTCGGCGTCATGCCCGTCCGTGACAGCAAGGACCCCCACGGACCAGCCCTCGTCTTCGAAGCGGCAGCTTGGACCGCGTTCGTCACGAGCATCAAGGCTGGCGACTTCGACGCCTGACCCCCCTCAGAGGAGCACGCGAAATGACCGCCCCCAGGGCGAACCCCACATGGCGGAAGTCAACCCACAGCAACCACCAGTCGAACTGCATCGAAGTAGCAGACGGCCACCCCGGCGTCATGCCCGTCCGTGACAGCAAGGACCCCCACGGCCCCGCCCTCGCCTTCGATAGCACCGCATGGTCGGCGTTCGTCACAAGCATCAAGGCCGGCGACTTCAACACCTGACCCCGCCGCCCCGCACGACAGGCCCCCGACCGCGCACCCATCGGTCGAGGGCCTTGGCGTACTAGCCCACCTCGCGTGTGCTGTAGCAGAGTTGAGCAATCCCAACCAGAAGGGTCGCGCCTCATGACCGATGAATGGATCAAGTCGAGCTACAGCGGCTCGAACGAAGGGCAGTGCATCGAGTGGGCGCCCGCGCAGGTGGCTGCGACCGGCACCGTGCCCGTCCGCGACAGCAAGGACCCCCAGGGGCCGGCCCTCGCGTTCGGCACCACCGCATGGACCGCGTTCGTCGCAGGCGTGAAGGCCGGCGACTTCAACGCCTGACCCCGCCGCCCGTACAGCAGACCCCCGACCGCTCACCCATCGGTCGGGGGCCTTGGCGTACTAGCTCAACTCGCGGGTGCTGTAGCAGAGTTGATGAATCCTAACCAGAAGGGTCGCGCCTCATGACCGATGGATGGATCAAGTCGAGCTACAGCGGCTCAAACGGCGGGCAATGCATCGAGTGGGCCCCGGCGCGGGCGGCCACGACCGGCACCGTCCCCGTCCGCGACAGCAAGAACCCCAACGGGCCAACTCTCGCGTTCGGCACCACCGCATGGACCGCGTTCGTGGCAGGCGTGAAGGCCGGCGACTTCAACGCCTGACCCCGCCGCCCGCACGACAGGCCCCCGACCACGCTCCCAACCGGTCGGGGGCCTTGGCGTACTAGCCCAACTCACAAGTGCTGTAGCAGAGTTGAGCAAACCAACCAGAAGGGTCGCGCCTCATGACCGATGAATGGATCAAGTCGAGCTACAGCGGCAACGGTGGGCAATGCGTCGAGTGGGCCCCGGCCCAGGCAGCCACCACCGGCACCGTCCCCGTCCGCGACAGCAAGGACCTGAACGGGCCCACCCTGGCCTTCGGCACCACCGCGTGGAACACCTTCGTGTCGGGCGTGAAGGCCGGCCACTTCCACGCCTGATCCCCTTAAGAGGAGCACGCGAAATGACCGCCCCCAGTCCGAACCCCACATGGCGGAAGTCAACCCATAGCAACGGGCAGTCGAGCTGCATCGAAGTAGCAGACGGCTACCCCGGCGTCATGCCGGTCCGTGACAGCAAGGACCCACACGGCCCCGCCCTCATCTTCGATAGCACCGCGTGGACCGCGTTCGTGGCAGGCGTGAAGGCCGGCGACTTCGACGCCTGATCTCGCCGCTCCGTACGACAGGCCCCGACCGCGCTCCCATCGGTCGAGGGCCTTGGCGTACTAGCTCAACTCACGCGCGCTATAGCAGATTTGAGTGACCCCCAACCAGAAGGGTCGCCCCTCATGACCGACGAATGGATCAAGTCGAGCCGCAGCTCCAACGGCGACGAACCCGTCGAGTGGGCCCCCGCTCCGGCCAGCCACGCCGTAGGCCCATACGACGGCGTGTGGTTGTCGCGGTACGAGTTCTACTCGTCGGGGCGGGCGGGCACCTTCGAGGGCAAGCACTACGTGGTGATCGTGCAGACGGGTCACCGGCTGACGGCCCGGAGTCTCCCCGGGGCGAGCAGCAATCCCGACAGTCCGCTCTCGCTCGACCTCACGGTCGACGCTTCGGTGGTGACCGGCAGTTGGTCCGAGGAGACCGCGTCCGAGGGTTACTACCGGGGCGCCCGCTACCACGGCGCGGTCCAACTTCTGGTGGAGCCGACGGGCCGCCGCATGGCCGGCAAGTGGGTCGGGTTCGGGAAGGACTTCGACGTCAACACCGGGCCCTGGGAACTCCGCCTCGTCGACCCGTCCACCAGCAAGGCGGTACTCCGGCGGTACAGCCGGGCCCCGGAGTAACCCAGCCCACGGGCAAGCAACCGCCCCGCACCCCTCAGTGGTGGAACCCCGTACGCTCCGCGTCGGTGGGTGGGCCGGCTGCCAGGCGTTTGATGGAGCGGCGCATGTCGTCGGCGAGCAGGGCGATCTGGTCGCGGCCGACCCCGTGCCGGATCAGCACCCGCTGGATCAGCGTGTCGTGGCGGTCCGCCGGCAGCGGATAAGCCGGTACCTGCCAGCCGCGCAAGCGGAGTTGGTCGGAGAGGTCGTACAGGCTGAACGGCGAGCCTTGCGGATCGGTGAGCGTGTACGAGACGGCCGGCAGCGCGCCCTTGCCGTCGTAGAGCAGGGTGAACGGGCCCATCTCGGCCACCTGACCCGCGAGGTACTGCGCCGTGTCAGCGCACGCCTGTTGGACGCGGCGGTAGCCGGAGCGGCCGAGCCGCAAGAAGGCGTAGTACTGGGCGATGATCTCGCCACCGGGGCGTGAAAAGTTGAGGGCGAAGGTGGGGATCTGGCCGCCCAGGTAGTCCACCTGGAAGACCAACTCGGCCGGCAGCGCCGCCGCGTCCCGCCAGATCGCCCAGCCGACACCCAGCGGCGCCAGCCCGTACTTGTGCCCGGACGCATTGATCGAGGCGACCCGCTCAAGGCGGAAGTCCCAGACCAGGTCCGGGTGGAGGAACGGGGCGATGAAGCCGCCGCTGGCCGCGTCCACGTGGATGGGAACGTGCCAGCCGCGCTCGGCCTCGATCCGGTCCAGCTCCGCGGCGATGGCGGCGACCGGCTCGTAGTCGCAGGTGAAGGTGACGCCGAGGATCGCGACGACCCCGATGGTGTTCTCGTCCACGTACTCCGCGAGCTGGTGCGGCTGCATTCCGGTCGCCCCCGCCTCCAACGGCACCTGCCGCAGCTCGACGTCGAAGTAACGGGCGAACTTCTCCCAGCAGATCTGTACGGGCCCGGCGACGAGGTTGGGCCGGTCGGTCGGCAGGCCCGCGGCCTCCCGGCGCTTGCGCCACCGCCACTTCAGCGCGAGTCCGCCGAGCATCGCGGCCTCGCTGGAACCGGTGGCCGAGCAGCCTACGGCTCCGGTCGCGCCGTCCGTCGGCCCCTCCCCGCCGTCCCCACCGTGCGCACCGCGCGCCCCCTTCGCACTGCCCGCAGCCGCGGGCGCGTGCCACAGATCGGCCAAGATGTTCACGCAGCGCGCCTCGATCTCGGCGGTCTGCGGGTACTCGTCCTTGTCGATCATGTTCTTGTCGATGCAGTCGTTCATCAGCCGGTGCACCTGGTCCTCCGACCACGTGGTGCAGAAGGTCGCCAGGTTCTGCGCCGCGTTCCCGTCGAGCAGCAGCTCGTTGTGGAGCAGCGCGTACACCACCTCGGGCGGCGCGTGATCGTCCGGCATCCGGTGCTTGGGCAACACGTGCGAGCTCAACGGCGTAGCGAAGACGTCGGTGAACGGGTCCTCCGCGTGCGGGTCCTTGGCTTCGTGCAGGGCCACGGGGTGTCCTTGGGGGTGGCTGGGACTGCGCGGGTGGGGCGGTGGGCGGCGCGGCCTGTGGGGCTGTGGGGCTGGCCGGCCAGGTGGGTGCGTACGGGGATGCGTGTGCGTACGTGGATGCGTGTGCGCGTACGGGTGCGGCGTACGGCTTCTTCTCTCGACGTATACCGGAGTGCGGGCGGGGGTGCCGCTGGGGTGGGGCTGATGGGGTGGGGATGGGCTGCGTGGTGCTCCCAGCCGGCCACTCCAGCAACCCACCGCCCCACACCACCCACCAGCGCGGAGCACCCGTAAGGCAGATGCTGGAGGGGACGAGGGCGGACAGTGGGTTGGGAGGCGCCGCATGGCGGACCACGAGGCGGGGGAGGCGCGGGGGCGGGCCGGGGCGGCCGACGGTGGCGCCGGTACCGCGGACGGCAGTCGGACCGCGCACCGCCGTACCCGGCCCACATCACCCCGCCGCGGCACCGTCCTGGCCCTCGTCTGTGCCGCGCAGTTCATGGTCATCCTCGACGTGTCGGTGGTGAACGTCGCCCTGCCGTCGATGCAGGCGGCCCTCGGTTTCGATGCGGTCGGCCTCCAGTGGGTGGTCGGCGCGTACGCGATCGCCTTCGCCGGGTTGTTGCTGCTCGGGGGGCGGTTGGCGGACCTGTACGGGCGGCGGCGGGTCTTCCTCGTCGGCCTCGCGGTGTTCTCGCTGGCCGGGCTCGCCGGCGGGCTCGCCAACGCGCCCGGCACGCTGATCGCCATGCGCGCCCTCCAGGGCCTGGGCGCCGCGATCCTGGCGCCCGCCACGCTCACCATCCTCACCACCACCTTCGCGGAGGGCGAGGGCCGCACGCACGCCCTGGCCACCTGGACCGCCGTCAGCTCCGCCGGCGGTGCGGCCGGCAACCTGGTCGGCGGAGTCCTCACCCAGACGCTCTCCTGGCGCTGGACGTTGCTGATCAACGCCCCGATCGGGCTGGTCACGGGCGTCCTCGCGGTACGCCTGCTGCCCGCCGACCGGGTCCGCGCCGCCGCCCGCCGCCTCGACGTACCGGGCGCGGTGCTGGCCACCGCCGGCGTCACCGGGCTCGTGTACGGGGTGACACAGGCGGAGAAGCAGGGTTGGACGGGGCTGCCCACCCTGTTCGGCCTGGCCGGTGGCGCGCTGGCGCTGGCGGGCCTGTGCTGGGTGGAGGCCGCGGCCGACGACCCGCTGATCCCGCGCGGCCTGCTGCGGCTGCGGACGGTACGGGTCGGCAACGCGGTGATGCTGCTGGCCGGCGCCTGCTTCCTGCCGATGTGGTACTTCCTGTCGCTGGCCATGCAGGACGTACTCGGCTACGGCCCGCTGGCCACCGGCCTCGGCTTCCTCCCGCACACCCTGGCCGGCGTGGTGGCGGCCCGCCTCGCCCCGTGCGCCATGCGGGCGCTCGGCGCGCGGGCGCTGATCACCCTGGCGGCGGTACTGGCCGCGGGCGGCTTCCTGTGGCAGAGCCGGCTGGGCGCGGACAGCAGTTACGTCGCCGGGTTGCTCGGCCCGGCGCTGGTGATGTCCACCGGGATGGGCCTGCTGATCACCCCCATCACCAGCACGGTCACCTCGGGCGTCCCCTCGGCCGCGGCCGGCGCCGCCTCCGGCCTGATGAACACGGCCCGCCAGGTCGGCGGAGCGTTCGGCCTCGCGGCCCTGGTCAGCGTGGCCAGCACGACCGCGACCCCGATCGCCGGCTACGAGCGCGCGTTCCTCACCATTGCGGGGCTGTGCGCGATGGTGGCGGTGTTGGCTTGCGCGCTGCCTGCGGGGGGTCGGGGGCGCGAGGGGGGATTGGGGGGCGGGTGAGGGGTGGGGCGCGGGAGACCGGGGGAGCGAGCCTCTCACAGCGGGCGCCCGCGCACCGGCCCCCACCGAGCCGCTCCCCGGTCCGCCCGAAAACCAGATGCACCCCCACCACCCCCTCCCTACCCTGAGCCCATGCAGACGCCCCGGATTTCCTAGCTCAAGGACACGCTTCCACGCCACCCGTGTGTCCTTCTGCTCATCCGGAGCGTTCTCCCGTGATCACTGTGCGCGACCTCGACGTACGCGCAGGCGCCCGCCTCCTGCTGGCCGGCGTCTGCCTCCACATCGCCCCCGGCGACCGCATCGGCCTGGTCGGCCGTAACGGCGCCGGCAAGTCCACGCTGCTCGCGCTGCTCGCGGGGCCGGGCCGGCCCGGCGCCGGCGCCATCACCCGTACCGGCCCCGTCGGCTACCTCCCGCAGGACCCGCGCGCCGCCGCCCCGGCCACCAGCGTCATCGACCGCGTGCTCGCCGCCCGCGGCATGGACGTCGCCGTGCGCGCGCTGCGCGCCGCCGAGCAGGCCATGGCCGATGCGGCCGGCGCGCAGGCTCAGCAGCGGGCGATGGACGCGTACGCGCGGGCCGAGGCCGAGTTCCAGGCGTGCGGCGGGTACGCGGCCGAGGCCGAGGCCGCGCGGGTGACGGCCGGGCTCGGGCTGCCCGAACGCGTCCTGCACCACCCGGTCGGCGACCTGTCGGGCGGGCAGCGGCGCCGCGTCGAACTGGCCCGCATCCTGTTCGGCCGGCAGGGCACGCTGCTGCTGGACGAGCCGACCAACCACCTGGACGCGGACTCGGTCGGCTGGCTGCGGTCGTACCTGGCCGCGTACCCGGGCGGGCTCGTACTGATCAGCCACGACACGGAGTTGGTGGCCGACACGGTGAACCGCGTCTTCCACCTGGACGCCGCGAGCGCCACGCTGACCGTGCACAACACCGACTGGCGCACGTACCTCACACAGCAGGCGGCGGCCGAGCGGCGGCGCGCCCGGGAGCGGGCGAACGCAGAGCGCAAGGCGGCGGCGCTGCACGCGCAGGCGGACGCGATGCGGGCGCGGGTGTCGACGGCGGTGGCCGCGAAGAACATGGCGCGCCGCGCCGACCGCATGCTGGCCGAGACGCGGCCGGCGCGGCGGCAGGAGAAGGTGGCCAGGTTCCGGCTGCCGGCGCCGGCACCGTGCGGCCGTACGCCGCTGGGGGCGGTCAGCCTGACCAAGTTGTACGGCGCCCACCGGGTGCTGACCAGCGTGGACCTGGCTGTGGACCGCGGCAGCCGGCTGGTCGTGCTGGGCCTGAACGGCGCGGGCAAGACGACGCTGCTGCGGCTGCTCGCGGGGCGTGAGACCCCCGACGCGGGCCGCGTCGTGCCCGGCCAGGGCCTGCGCCTTGGCTACTTCGCGCAGGAGCACGACACGTTGGACGGTGCCCGCACCGTACGGGAGAACCTGGCGGAGGCCGCGCCGCAGCTCACGGACGGCGAAGTACGGCGCGTACTGGGCTCGTTCCTGTTCGCGGGCGACGACGCGGACAAGCCGGCCGGGGTGCTCTCGGGCGGCGAGAAGACCCGACTGGCGCTGGCCGGCCTGGTCCACTCCGGCGCCAACGTCCTCCTCCTGGACGAGCCGACGAACAACCTGGACCCCGCCTCCCGCGACGAGGTCCTAACCGCGGTCGCCACCTACCCCGGCGCGATCGTCATGGTCACCCACGACCCACAAGCCCTGACGGCCCTCCGCCCGGACCGCGTCCTCATCCTGCCGGACGGCGATGAGGACTTGTGGAGTGAGGAGTACGGGGGGTTGGTGGGGTTGGTGTAGGGGTGGGGGTGGCCCGGGGGCACGGTTGGCCGCGGGAGCCCGGGGCTTTCGGTGCCGCGCAGTTGGTGCGCAAGCCCGTAGCGGGCGATCCCGGGGATCTCCCCGCTCCCCCGCGCGTTGAGCGTGACACGCAGTCGTCCGCACCACGCCGATCCCGTACGCCCCACACCCACCCCACCCTCCACACCAGCAGCACCCTGCACACCCCCGTATGCCCCGCCGGCCAGGCATTTCCTCCGTACGGGTGAGTGCGGGGGCTGGGGGGTGCTCGGGGTGGGGGGCGGGGCCTAGCTTGGCGCGGTGGTGAACCTGGTGGCTGGTTCCGCTGACCGGAGGTGCTTCCCGTGCAAGGTCCCGCTCCGCATGACTCCCAGCACATCGCCGAGGCGCCTCGGGTGCGGGCCGCGTTGGACCCGGGGGCCGTGGACGCGCTGCTCGGGGACCTGCGTTCGGCGGCCCTCGCACTCGTCGCCGAAGCCGAGGCCGAGGAACAGCGGGAGGCCGAACTGCATGGTGTGGATGAGGAGTTGGTGGTCGCGCAGCAGGCTGAGGGGCGCAGCGTCTACGAGCCTTCGGCGGCGCTTGCCTCCGCGCGTTCGGGGCTCGCGGCGCGTTCCGCACGCCGGCACCAGCAGACCGCCCGCGCCTTCGTCGCCTGGTGGGCCGATGCCGCCACGGTCGCGCTGGTGACGGCCGCCTGTCAGGCGTCGCCCCACGAGTTCCGGATCACGGCGGCCAACCCCGAGGTCGCCATGGACGAGGAGGGCCTCGCCCATCTGCCCCCGGTCTCCGACCGCTCCCGCCAACTCATCGAACTCGGCGCCCACATGCACGACAACGGCGACGGCCTGCGCGAGATGGTCACCGACCTCGCCGTCCGTACCGGGGTGCGCATCGGGCGGGACGCGTACGGGCAGGTCACGGTCTACGAGGACGGCATGCCCGAGGCCCGTAGGCACCGGCTGTGGGGCGACTGCTGGGCCGACCACCAGGTGCCCGCGCTGCCCACGGCCGAGCAACTCGGCATCCTGCTGATGGATGCGCCCGGTGACGTCCTGGTGCGGCTGCACGCCGCGCTCGACGCCATCGACGCCACGCTGGTCGCCAAGACCCGCACGGAGCGACTGGCCGACAAGAGCGACCCGTGGACGCCCGACGAGATGATCGAGTACGAGACGCTGTGCGCGGAGGTCTCCGGGCTGACCCGCAGGTTGGCGGAGTACGCGCAGGTCGCCATGGACAGCGTGCCCGCGGTCCGGACCACCGCCCGACAGCGGGGCGAGCGGGCCGAGCGGGCAGACGGGGCCGGGGGAGGTGCCCGCGCTCTCGCTCGTACGCGTACGGAGAGTGGGGCGGGGGTCGCGGCGGCCCGTACTCCTACGGAGAGTGGGGCCGGCGCCAGCGCCGGGGCCGGGGCAGTGGTCGGTGCGGTGGGGATGGAGCAGCGGGTGGAGTAGGCGCTGTCCGCGGCACGCTCGGCGCTGGGGTCGTACCGCCGGTTGCTGGGGCGGCGCCGGGTTACTGGGGCGGTGCCGGGTTACTGGGGGGCGCGTCCGCCGCCGGGGCTCGTACCGCAGGCTGCTGAGACTGCTGGCGGGGCATCCGCCGCCCGGGCCCGTACCGCGGCACACCCACCGCCGACGCCGGTGCACCCACCGCACACCCACCGCCACCGCCACATCCATCGCCGACACCCGTCCCGCCCACCGCCACCGGCACACCCACCGCCGACACCCGTCCCACCTCCAGACCCAGCCTCCAGACGCAGCCGCCAGGCCCGGCCGTCGCGGCCGACCGACCACCAAGCCCCCGCTGGGACCCCCGCAAGCAAAGTTGAGGATTGACGGGGCTTGTGGCGCGGCAGACGATCTCTGCGGGGCCGGTCATGCCGGGTCCGACAGGGGCCGGGGCCGCCGGTGCCGCGAGGAGACGGAAGGTGAGCCGTGGAAGCGCTGGAGGCGGTGGCCATCGGAGCCGCCGGCGTCGTGGCCGGAGGCATGAACGCGGTCGTCGGGTCCGGCACGCTGATCACCTTTCCCACCCTGTTGGCGTTCGGCTATCCGCCGGTGATCGCCAACGTCTCGAACAACATCGGGCTGGTGCCGGGCTCGGCGAGCGCCGCCTACGGCTACCGGCGCGAGCTGCGCGGCCAGCGGTCGCGGGTGCTGCGGTTCGCCGCCGCCTCGCTGATCGGCGGGCTCACCGGCGCCCTGCTGCTGCTCAAACTGCCCGCTTCGACCTTCGACGCCGTGCTCCCGGTGCTCATCCTCACCGCCTGCGCCCTGGTCCTCCTCCAACCGCGCCTCAACCGCTGGCTGAGCAGCCGCAAGGACGGCACCAAGCACGCCGACGGCGGCATGCCGGTGTGGTGCGGGGTGCTCGGTACGGGCGTGTACGGCGGGTACTTCGGGGCGGCGCAGGGTGTGTTGATGATGGGCCTGTTCGGGGCCTTCCTCGACGAGGACCTGCAACGTCTGAACGCCGTCAAGAACGTGCTGAGCTGTACGGTCAACGCGGTCGCCGCCGTGGTGTTCATCGTCGTCGCGGACGTGTCGTGGGCCGCGGCTGCCGTGATCGCCGTCGGTTCGACGCTCGGCGGCCTGATCGGCGCCCGCATCGGCCGCAAGCTCTCGCCGGCGGTGCTGCGCGGCGTGATCGTGGCGGTCGGTGTGACCGCTTCGGTGAGCGTCATCGTGCGGTGATTCACCGCGGCGGCCCACTCCCACCCGTCGCTGAGCAACACCCCCCCCCACCCCTGGGCGGCGCCCCCCCCCCCGCCCGGCGTCGGGCGGCACCCCCACCCACCGCTGGGCGGCGCCCCCGCGGGAGCGGTCCCCCACCGCCACGGGACAGCCAGCCGCGCCCCCATGGTCAACCCCCCACCACAGCCGGCAAGCTGCCCCCATGGACCAACCCACCCACACGCCGCACCCGCCACCCAGCACCATCGCCACACCTCCCGCCCCGGCCCCGACCCCGGGCCCGGCCCCGGCCCCCGCCAGCTACGTACACGGCTACTCCGGCCAGGAGGCGAAGCGCCTCGGGGACCAGGCGGACACCCTGGCCGCCCTGCTGCACGCGGGCACGGCGTACCCGGCCGGCAGCCGCGTGCTCGAAGTGGGCTGTGGGGTGGGGGCGCAGACCGTGCACCTGGTGGCGGGCAGCCCGGGGGCGCGCATCGTGGCCGTCGACCACAGCGCCGCGTCGCTCGCGCAGGCCAGGGAGCGGGTGCGCGGGCAGGCGCCGGGGGCGGCGGTGGAGTGGTGTCGGGCGGACCTGTTCGACCTGCCGTTCCCGGACGCGTCGTTCGACCACGTCTTCGTCTGTTTCGTCCTTGAGCACCTGCGCGCCCCGCAGCGCGCGCTGGCCGGGCTGCGGCGCGTACTGCGGCCCGGCGGCACGCTGACGGTGATCGAGGGCGACCACGGTTCGGCGTTCTTCCACCCGGACGGCGCCGCCGCGCGGGCCGCCATCGGCCACCTGGTCAGCCTCCAGGCGGCCGGCGGCGGCAACGCCCTGCTGGGCCGCGCGCTCCAGCCGCTGCTGACCGCCGCCGGGTACGCCGGCATCACCGTCCACCCGCGCACCGTCTACGCGGACGCCACCCGCCCCCCCCTGATGGCCGGCTTCACCCGCAACACCTTCATCCCGATGGTCGCCGCGGTCCGCGACGAGGCCCTGACCAGCGGCCTCACCACCGCCGCCGACTGGGACCGCGGCCTCACCGAACTCCACCGGACCGCGGAGCCCGGCGGCACCTTCCACTACACGTTCTTCAAGGCCACGGCCGTACGGGAGTGATCACGGCGCCGGGGGTGGGAACGGCAGCCGCGGGGGACGGCCAGTGTGGGGATGACCGCTGCGGCCCGTACGAGCCAGGGACGTACGGGCCGGAGGCATACGGTCCGAAGTCATGCGCGGCGCCCACCCCGCGCCGCCCGGGCGCACCCCTACGCGTCCTTCATCCTCGGCATCTCCCCCTCCGTGTTGCTGGGGTCGATCACCGCGAAGGCCGCGCCCTGCGGGTCGCCGAGGGAGGCGAAGCGGCCGAAGGGGGTGGCCAGCGGGCCGAAGTGGACCTTGGCGCCGCGGGCGGTGGCGCGGGTGACGGCGGCGTCGCAGTCGGCCACCGCGAAGTAGATCTTGATGTGGGCCGGGGCCTCGGCCGGGAAGTCCTCGCCCATCGCCGCGCGGCCGAGCACCGCATCGCCGTCCTGACCGGCCGGCGTGAAGATCTTGAAGTCCATCTGGTCGTCGTCGACGCGCTGGGCCCGGTAGCCGAAGACGGCGGTGAAGAAGGCGTCGGTCTGTTCCGGCTGGCGGGTGTAGACCTCGGCCCAGCAGTACGCGCCGACGTCGCCGACCTTGTCGAAGCCCTGGTGCCGGTTGCCCTGCCAGACGCCGAAGGCGACGCCGGCCGGGTCGCGGGCGAGCACCATCGTGCCGAAGTCGCTGACCTGCATCGGCCCCATCAGCACCTCGCCGCCGTTGTCCCTGATCCGGGCGGCGGTCGCGGCGGCGTCGTCCGACGCGAAGTACAGGCACCAGGCGGAGCTCTCCTCGGAGCCCGGCATCGGCGGCACCACGGCGGCCACGGCCTGGTCCCCCACGTACGCCTGCGTGTAGTTGCCGAACTCGGTGGAACTCTCGCCGAACGTCCAGCCCAGGACGTCACCGTAGAACGCCTTCGCGCCCTCCAGGTCGGTGAACATGGCGTCGGCCCAACACGGCACCCCTTCCGGGTAGGTGGCCATGGCCCCTCACGTCCTCTCGCTCGCCCGGCCCGCCCAGACCTTGAACGGGTCCGGCCTTCACGCTAACCACTCGCCCGTAATTCCGCGCGCGGAGGCACGCATTCCGATAGCTCTTCCGCGGCGGTTCAGCGATGGCTCTGCGATGACTCCCCGACGGTTCCTCGATAGCGGCTCGGCCGCACTGTGCGGACGGCCACCGGCCGATCACCTGCCGTACGGGAGAGGAATCTGCGAGCCCGGACATCGAGGCCGCCCGCACCCCGTAAGACGGGACCGGAGCGGGCCACCGGAAGAGGCGCTTCCGGCCTCGGCTCGTACACCCCAACCCGTCTCAACATCCCACCGCGGCGAGGCCATCACTGCTGGTCAGCGCCGTGTAGCTAGACCCGGAACCGGCGTCGCGCGGGTCCGCCACCGGGTCCGCCGCCGGGCCCGACCGCGGCGCCACCGCAGGTCCCGTAAGAGCGCTCCCGAAATACCGCACGTCGAGGTCATTCACGGCCCGCGACCGGGACATTTGCGGGAGATATTCCGACAGGCGAGAACGTACGTTCCGGAGGGCGAAAGCGGGAATGCCGAAGCGGTATCCGGGAGCCGGAAAGAATGCACGGATCGGCGCCGGACGGGGTAATGTCTGCGCACCGTCCCGCTTTTCCGCTCCCCCGCGCCCGCGCCACCGCAGCGCCGCGCCGTCCGGTCGTCGTACTGCCGTGTCGCCGCACTGCCGAACCGTCGAGCCGTACTGCCGAACCGTCGAGCCGCCGCACCGCGTACTGCCGTCCCGCCGGCGCGGGAAACAAGGAGATCCGCCATGCCCGCCGTACCGCCCCAGCCCGCCCGCGAACCCGCAGCCGCAGCCGCGCCGACCGAAGGCGCACCCGCCCCGATAGCCACCCCAGCCCCCACCACCCCGCTCGCTCCGCTCACCCCCGCCGACCAGCACAGCGTCATCCAGGTCCGCGGCGCGCGGGAGAACAATCTGCGCGAGGTCTCGCTCGATCTGCCCAAGCGGCGGCTCACGGTCTTCACCGGGGTCTCCGGGTCCGGCAAGTCCTCGCTGGTCTTCGGCACCATTGCGGCCGAGTCACAGCGGCTGATCAACGAGACGTACACGGCGTTCGTCCAGTCCTTCATGCCGAGCCTGGGCCGGCCGGACGTGGACGCGCTGCACAACCTGAGTGCGGCGATCGTCGTCGACCAGGAGCGGATGGGCGCCAACTCGCGCTCCACGGTGGGCACCGCCACCGACGCGTACACGATGCTGCGCATCATCTACAGCCGCCTCGGCACCCCGCACATCGGCACCTCAAGCGCGTTCAGCTTCAACGTCGCCGAGGGCATGTGCACCGCGTGTGAGGGCGTCGGCGAGGTGTCGACGGTCGACGTCGACCAACTCGTGGACCGCACCAAGTCGTTGAACGAGGGCGCGATCACCGTGCCCGGCTTCGCGGTCGACTCCTGGTACTGGCAGGTGATGGCGAACTCCGGCCTGTACGACCCGGACACCAAGCTGGCCGACTTCACCGAGGCGGAGTGGGCGGACTTCCTCCACAAGCCCAGCACCAAGATCAAGACGAGTTCGCACACCATCACCTACGAGGGCCTGGTCACCAAGGTGCAGCGGGTGTACCTGACCAAGGACCGCGAGACGATGCAGACCCAGTTGCGCGCCTTCGTGGACCGGGCGGTGGTCTTCACGAGCTGCCCGGACTGCGGCGGCTCCCGGCTGAACGCCGCCGCGCTGTCCAGCACCATCGACGGCGTCAACATCGCGCAGTGCTCGGCGATGCAGATCAGCGACCTGGCCACGTTCGTCCGCGGCATCGCCGACGCCTCCGTCGGCCCCATCGTCACCGCGCTGCGCGACCTCCTGGACTCCCTCGTCGAGATCGGCCTCGGCTACCTCAGCCTGGACCGCCCGTCCGGCACCCTGTCCGGCGGCGAGGCGCAGCGCGTGAAGATGGTGCGCCACCTCGGCTCCAGCCTCACCGACGTGACGTACGTCTTCGACGAGCCGACGGTGGGCCTGCACCCGCACGACATCCGGCGGATGAACGACCTGCTGCTGCGGCTGCGCGACAAGGGCAACACGGTGCTGGTCGTGGAGCACAAGCCGGAGGTCATCGCCATCGCCGACCACGTCGTTGACCTCGGCCCCGGCGCGGGTTCCGAGGGCGGGCACCTGTGTTACGCGGGCGACGTGCCCGGGCTGCGCACCTCCGGCACGCTCACCGGCCGCCACCTGGGCCACCGCGCGAGGCTGCGCGAACGGCCGCGGACGCCGCGCGGCTGGCTGTCGATCCGCGGGGCCGACGCGCACAACCTGAAGAACGTCGACGTGGAGGTGCCCGAGGGCGTGCTCACGGTGGTGACCGGGGTGGCCGGCTCCGGAAAGAGCTCGCTGATCCACGGCTATCTGAGCGGCCGGGAGGGCGTGGTCGTCGCCGACCAGTCCCCGATCCGCGGCTCCCGCCGCTCCAACCCGGCCACCTACACCGGACTGCTCGGCCCGATCCGTACCGCCTTCGCCAAGGCCAACGGCGTCAAGCCGGCCCTGTTCAGCGCCAACTCCGCGGGCGCCTGCCCGAACTGCAACGGCCTCGGCCTCGTCTACACCGACCTGGCCATGATGGCCGGCGTGGCCTCCACCTGCGAGGAGTGCGAGGGCAAGCGGTTCACGCCGGAGGTGCTGACGTACACCCTGCGCGAGAAGAACATCAGCGAGGTGCTCGGCATGTCGATCGCCGAGGCGTACGCGTTCTTCCCCACCGGCCAGGCCCACACCATCCTCGGCCGCCTCAACGACGTCGGCCTCGGCTATCTGCGCCTCGGCCAGCCGCTCAACACGCTCTCCGGCGGCGAACGCCAACGCCTCAAGCTCGCCATCCACATGGCGGAGAAGTCCTCCACGTACGTCCTGGACGAACCGACCACCGGCCTCCACCTCGCCGACGTGGACAAACTCCTCGCGCTGCTCGACCAGTTGGTGGATGCCGGCAACACGGTCGTGGTCATCGAGCACCACCAGGCGGTGATGGCGCACGCCGACTGGCTCATCGACCTCGGCCCCGGCGGCGGCCACGCCGGCGGCCAGATCATCTTCGAAGGCACCCCCACCGACCTGGTCGAGAAGGGGGACACCCTGACGGCCGAGCATCTGCGGGAGTACGTGGGTGGGTGAGGGGTGAGACGGGTTCGCCGGGTGGGTTGATTGGGTGGGTTGGTTAGGTGGGTTAGTGGGTGAGGTGGGTGGGCCGGCCGGGGGTGTGTCGAGTGGGTGGGGGCGTCGGTGGGTTGATCAGACGAGCTCTTCCCTGAGGAGGTCCATCAACAGGCCGTCGTGCCACTCGCCCGTACGGTGGTCACGGGAGTAGGCACGCATGACGCCGACCGGCTTGAAACCGATCTTCGCGTAGCTGCGGATGGCGGCGGCGTTGGCGGCGGCCGGATCGATCGTCAGCCGGTGGTGGCCGCGCTCGGTGACCAACCAGCGCGCCACCGTACGGACGGCGTCGGTGCCGATGCCCCGTCCGTGCAGCCGGGAAGTCAGGAAGACGTCGATGCCGGCGTGTCGGAACTCCGGGTCTTCCTCCTCCTCGTACTGCACGGCGCCGACCACCTCACCCACGTACACGACGGCCAACATCCCCACGAAGTCCGCGGGCGGCGCCCACCACGCCGCCACTTCCGGCTCCCGCACGATGGCGGCGAGTACGGGGGCGTCGGCATCCACCACCGGCCTCAACAGGACGTCCTCACCGTGCAGTTCCATGTCCGTACCCGCCTTCGTTCCTCGTCGTCGCCTAGCTGCGTTCTCGGTCGTGCTCGCGGTCGTGCTCATGCTCGCGGTCGCGGTCGCGGTCGTTGGTCGGCGCGGGTACGGCACGGGCGTGACGGGCGCCTACCAGGTCGGGCGGGCCGAGACGCCGCCGTCGACCACCAGGTCGTGGCCGTTGACGAACGAGGCCAGCGGCGAGGCCAGGAAGACGCAGGCGTTGCCGACGTCCGCGGCGCGCCCGAGGCGGCCCGCGGGCGCGGCAGCCGTCCAGCGCCGTACGCCGTCGGGCCAGGCGTCCGCGAGCCCGGGCCGTTCGATCAGCCCGGGCGAGACGGAGTTGACCCGAATTCCGTACGGACCGTACTCCAGCGCCGCCGACCTGGCGTGCATGACGATCGCTGCCTTGGCCGCGTTGTAGTGCGCGTGGCCCGGTGCGGGCTGGCTGGCCTCGATGGAGGCGATGTGCGTGATCGTGCCGCCGCCGGCCGCCCGCATCACCTCGGCCGCGGCCTGGGTGCAGGCGAAGGTGGAGCCGAGGTTGGTGTCGACGACCGCGGACCAGTCGGCGCCGGTCATCCCGGCGAGTGGCTGGATCGGCTGCACGCCGGCGTTGTTGACCAGCGCGGTCAGCCGCCCGCGCCACTGGGTGGCCTCCTGGACCAGCCGCCGGCACTCGGCCTCGGCGGCCAGGTCGGCGCCGATGGCCAGCGCCTCGCCGCCCGCGCCGCCGATCTCCGCGCCGAGGGCGCGGGCGCTGTCTGCGCTGTTGCGGTAGTGCGCGACGACGGCCGCCCCCGCGGCGGCGAACCGCCGCGCGATCCCCTGCCCGATCCACCCACCGGCCCCGGTCACCAACACGACCTGCCCGCGCAGGTCGGGCAGCACTCCACTCTCCAACTCCTCATCCTCCCCAGCAGGTTGCTTACTCCACCTCACGGCCGACACAGCGCCCGCACCTGCTCGGCACGTTGCGGATAGGCCGCGGCCAGGACGTCCGCATCGCCGTGCTCGTACGTCTCCTCGCTGAACCCCGGCGCCATGGTGCACCCCACCAACGACCAGCCCCCGGCTCCGGCCACCACCCCGCCCATCCAGGTCCCGGCCGGGACGGTGAACTGGACGAGTTGCCCGCCGAACACGTCGGGGCCGAGCAGTACCGTACGGGCCGAGCCGTTGGGCGCGAGGAGCAGCAGTTCGAAGGGTTCACCGAGGTAGAAGTGCCAGGTCTCATCGGAGGCGAGCCGGTGCAGGGCGGAGAACCCGTCGGGCTCATCGGTGAACAACACGACGATGGCCGACCCCTCGGGCCGCCCGTCCCCCCGCTCCTCCCCGGCCCAGGTCCGCACGAACCACCCACCCTCACGCGGTATCGGCTCAAGCCCAAAGCGCTCGATGAGCCGCGCGGGCTCCCCCCGACCAAGCCGCGCGGGGCCACCCGCACCACTACCCGCACCGACACCACTGCCACTGCCACTGCCACTGGCCACGGGATACTCCTCCGCTGATGGTGGGGTCAGGGTACGGGGGTGGGGGTGGGGTTGGGGTGGGATTGCCGGGTTCCGGGGGCGGGTGTTGCCGACCGGGCCTCTTGGTGGTGGAGGTGGGGCGCTCATACGGTGCCTATAGCGGTGACGCGATGCGGAAGTTCAAGCTCAACTGAACGGGAAAAGATGAAGGTTGGCATTCCCAGACACGGAAGCCCTGGGCCCGACGACCGAGGATACGCTGAAACTCTCGACGCCAATTTCGCACGCGCTGTGAGCAGGCTGACGCACTCGCCACAGTGGTTTAATTTCGCAATGAACCATGCTTCGATGCGCGTGCAAGCCCATTGCGCCATTGACCCCAATGCATCAAAAATTGAGACATGGGATGCCGTAACCTCGGCGATGCAGGTCGGATCCGCCCTGTTTGCCTCCACAGTTAAGGCCGAAGGGAGTATCGAGTGTCGAATTTCCGGTGAGATGTGGACTATTCCCGCCACGGGTCCGCACTCTCCCGCGAATGCCGGAAACTGGCTCACTGCCCCTAGCCATCGCCTGCCTCGCCTACGACGCCGAATTCCCCATCAACGTAGAGTCCCCTTATACCCCCTTGTCTCTCCTAAATCACCTTTGGCTGGGGGAGTACCCGACCTGATGTCACCCTCAACCCCAGAGACGCCCACTCGAATCACCCGATACGACCCACACCCCGGTGTCGATCGAACAGAAATAATCCGCATGGTAGAAGAAGAAGCCGCGGATGAGATCAAGACGCTAGAGAGATCAACTCGGACGTTCGGCCTCACGTTCAGCAGCCTTGAGAGCAGGGCGCACCTGCACCTTCTTTCCGACCCAGACGCAGAACGCGTGGAAACCTGGGAAGCCTGGATGCAGGCCGCCCAAGTAGGTTCTGCCCTCTTCGCCGCCGCCACCGCCGCTCCCGGTACCACCGTGTCCTGCCGCGTCGCCGAGGAGATGCGCACCATTCCGGCGACCGGACCGCAGCACTTCACCGATGCCGGTAACTGGTTGGCCGCCTTCTGGATGGCGATCACCTGCCGGGACCAGCCGCGGATGGACCAACTCTGTCAGGTGCCCATTTCACTGTTGCGGAAGTCGGGGGCGACCTACGACGAGTACATCTACGACTGGGTGGATTCGCTCCAGACGTACTGGACGGAACGGCCGGGGCTCAGTGAGAAGTTCGTCCGGGCGTCCAAGGGGGCCGATCCCGACGACGCGCCGATCGCCGGCCGTGAACTCATGCTGCGATTGCTCTATCCGCCGCTCAACCTGTTCTACCGCTTCCTTGAGCGAGACCATGCAGGGTTCAACGCGGCGCTCGTGCAAGCGCTTCAACTCCACAAGGCCTACTGGACGGCCAACGAAGAGCGCATGGAAACCACCGCCGACGCCGTCGCCCTCGGCCCGTTGGCCATCGCCTGTCTCGCCTACGACGCCGGGTTCCCCATCGACGTCGAGTCCGAATACCTTCCGTCGTGCATCCTCGACCGCAGTTGGGTTGGCGAGTTCGACATGTGACTTGGCGTTCCCGGGCGCTGCGTGCGCGTGCGCCGTGCCTGGGACGCCCGGCCCGGACCACACACCCTGCCGAACCCAGCAACCACACCCCCACCCCCCAACGTCTACGCTCTCGCTGACCAAAACCCACCCCACCACCCCACGCCCCGTAACCCACACCCACACCCACCCCGCAATCACACCCACACCCACACCCACACCCAACGTCCAGAGCCCAACACCCACATCACACCCACCAACCACCCACCACCCACCCACACACACAAGACCGCCGCGTGAGCGGCCACAGGGGGAGCCGGTGAGCGACGTCTGCTACGCCGAGAAGTCATGGAATCCGCTGGCCAGCACCGTGGAGCTGACGACGCTCACGTTGCGGGCCGAGGGGCGGCGCACTGCGCTTGCGCATCTGAATCTGGTGGCGATGGGCGAGGCGTTCCTGCGCGGGCAGTGGGTGGGGGGCGGTGGGTCCGAGCGGGTGCTCGGGGACGGGCCCGCGGGGGGGGGAGTGGTGCCCGTGGTGCGGGCCTCGGGGTCGGTGATGCTCGTGAAGGCACGGCGGGCGCGGGAGTTCGCGCAGGCGTTGGGGCAGCTCGCCGTGGCGCAGAGCGGCGGCGCCGAGGCCGTGGCCGCGCTCGCGGCGCAGGCACAGCACGACGGCGTGCCGCTGTGGATCGCCCGCCGCCAGTCGAGCGGCCCCACCGGCGAGATGATCACCGTCACCGTGGACCGCAGGCTGGTCCGGGCCGACGTGTGGGGCCCCGGCACGCCCGTGATCCGGCTGCGTGGCCCGTACGGGATGCCCGCCAGGCACCGGGACGCCGCGTCGATGCTGACCGTGACGATCGGCGAGCAGCCGGCCACGCTGTCCGTGACGCACAGTTGGCGCAAGTCGCAGCGGACCGTCTCGCTCCAGAGCGCGCAGGGTCACTGGGAGCTGCGCCGCCGCAACGGCCGGGCCTCGCGGCTGCTGCGCAACGGGCAGCTCGTGGCCGAGTTGAGCCGCGCCCAGGCGGCCGACCACCGCGGCCGGCCGCTGCTGCCGCTCGCGGACGTCTGGTACGAGAGCAGGGACCCGCTCGACGCGTTGGTGGCCCAGTTCTTCGCGATCGCCTTCGCGTTGGGTGACGGCACCGGTTCGATCCGGTTCGGCACCCGCCGCCCCGCGCCGAGCCCGGGCGAGCCCATCGCCTGGGAGCAACCCTGGTTCACCCACATCGGCGGCGGCAGCGAGGATTCGGGCGGCGGCTCCGACGGGGCGGACGGCTGGGGTGACGGCGGCGGCAACAGCGACGGGGGCGGTGGCGACGGCGGGGGCGGCGATGGTGGGGGCGATGGCGGAGGTGGCGACGGGGGCGGCGGCGGGGACTGATCAGACCCGCGCGACCAGCAGGTCCTCCCCGCTCGACGGGCGCAGCCCATCCGTACGGCCCGCGAAGTAGCGTTCGGCGTGCGAGGCACCCGCCACGTGCCGCACCTCGCCGAACCCGGCGCCGGTGGCCAGGTCGAGCATGTCCTGCGGGGCGTAGAAGCTGCGGAAGGGCGTGCCGGCCGCCGCCGCGCCCTGCTGGCTGCGACGCAGCCCCGGCTGGTCGTCCGCGGCGACCAGTTCGGGCGGCAGCAGGAAGGTCATGGCGAGCGTCGTACCGGCCGCGAGACCCGCGATCTCGCGCAGGGTGGCCGCGGTGACCTCCCTGGTGAGGTACATGCTGACGCCGGTGGAGACGACGACCGCCGGGCGCCCGGGGTCGAAGCCGGCGGCCGTGGCCTGCGCGAGCCAGGACCCGCCGGCGGCGAAGTCGACCGGCACCAGGTGCAGCCATGCGGGTACGCCGTAGCCGAGTTCGTCCAGCCGGTGCCGCTTCCAGGCGACCAGGCCCGGCTGGTCGATCTCGAACACCCGCAGCCGGGCGGCGACGCCCGCCCTGCGCTGCGCGAACGTGTCGAGCCCGGCGCCCAGGAGGACGTACTGGTCGACGCCGCGCGCGGCCTCCGCCACCACCAGTTCCTCGATGAACCGCGCCCGGGCCACGACCGCCGCCCGGAAGCCGCTGGTGGTCTGCGGGTCCATGTCCGGGCGCTGCCGCCAGCCGGCCGCGGGGTCGGCGAGCCGCAGCCCGACCTCGTCGACCAGTACGTGCGGCGGCGCGTCGTCGCTGACGTGCATCGCCCGCCACAGTGCGACCCGTACCGCCGTGTTGTCGGGCTCCTCCATCCGAACCGGCTGGTCCCCCTGCGTCGCCCCCATGGCGCCGCCTCCCTCTCTCGATCGGTGTGGGTCGCGCCGCGGGTGGTGGTGAGGGGCCGGCCGGTGACCGGCGCTCGGGCCGTCAGGCCGTCCCCACGCCGCCCGCGACGTGGTTGATGTCGCGGCTGCGCAGCACGCGTTCGCCACCGCCGTGCCGGGCGGCGACGGTGATCATCGCCTGGCCGAGCCGTTCGGTCGTGGTCACCTGGCCCGGCGCGACCCGGCGCAGGACCGGGTAGAGCCAGGAGGCCGCGGCGTACGCGGCGCGGTAGAGCGGCGTCTTGGAGCGTTCGCCGTGGACGGGGTGGATGTAGTTCGGGCGGAACAGGTACGCGTCCACGTCGAGCCCCAGCAGCGCGTTCTCGGTCTCGCCCTTCACCCGGGCCCACATGGCCCGGGACGTGCCGCTGCCGTCGGTGCCCTCGCCCGAGACGTAGGTGAAGGTCAGACCGGGGTTGCGGGCGGCGAGTTCGCGGGCCGCGGCCAGCGTGTAGTCGTACGTCACCCGCCGGTACTCCGCCTCGGTCCTGCCCGCGGCCGAGATGCCCAGGCACCAGAAGCAGGCGTCGACACCGGTCAACTCCTCGGCGATGGCCGACAAGTCGGTGAAGTCGCCGTGGATGACCTCGCGGAGCTTGGCGTGCCGCTGGCCGAGCGCGGTGCGGCCGACCGTACGGACGCCGGTCACCCGGTCGTCGAGCAGGCACTCGCGCAACACGCCCTGCCCGACCATCCCGGTCGCCCCGAAGATCACTACCTGCACCGCAGTCCGTCCCTCCGCCGTTCCCACCGGGCTCGCCGGCCCCATGGGGCTCGCTCGTCCCATCGGGCTCGCCGGCCCCGTCGGTCCCGCCGAGCCGGGCGGCGAGCACATCCGATCTTGCCCGGTGCCGGGCCGCCGCGCCACGGTCCGCGGTTCCTGCGTCCGGCGTACGGCCGGATCGGCGCTGGCGGGTGGCCGAACGGCCGGCGCGTACGAGGCCGGGCCCGGCCACCCCGTACGGCGCAGGGGCCCGGCGTGGCGCGCGGTCGCGCGGCGGGTGGGCCGGGATAAGGATGGTGCCACGTCCCCGTCCGGCAGCAGAGCAGGAGAGGAGGACGGGGCGCGGCGGACCACCGCCGCCCGGGCCCGCGCCCCGACCGCCCATGGCCACCAGCATCCGACTCGCCCAGGAACCCGCCGCCGACGCGCTGCTCAGCCGCAGCCCGCTGGCCACCATGATCGGCATGCTGCTCGACCAGCAGGTGCCGATGGAGTGGGCCTTCGCCGGCCCGTACACCATCGCCCAGCGGATGGGGGCCGACGACCTGGACGCGCACGAGATCGCCGCGCGGGACCCGGAGGAGTTCGCCGAACTGCTCGTCGCCAAGCCCGCCGTGCACCGCTACCCGGGCTCGATGGCCAAACGGGTGCAGCAGCTCTGCGCGTACCTGGTCGAGCACTACGACGGCGACCCGACGGCCCTGTGGCGCGACTGCGACGACGCGGGCGAGGTGCTGCGCCGGTTGAACGAGCTGCCGGGCTTCGGCAAGCAGAAGTCGCAGATCTTCCTGGCCCTGCTCGGCAAGCAACTCGGCGTGCGCCCCACCGGTTGGCGCGCGGCGGCCGGCGCGTACGGCGAGGCGGGCGCCTACCGTTCGGCCGCCGACATCACCGGCCCCGAAACCCTGGCCAAGGTCCGCGCGTACAAGCAGAACGCCAAGCGGGCGGCCCGCGCGGCGGCCGAACAGGACGGCGGGACGGGGAAGCCGGGCAAGGCGGGCGGCGGGGCGGGTGGCAAGGCCGCAGGCAAGGCGGGCGGTACGGCGCGCGGCAAGGCGGGTGGCGGGGGCTCGGGGAAGGCATAGGACGCGCCCCGCCCCACAGGGAGGAGCCCGCGTCGAGACGGGGCCGGCCCGCCCCGCAGCGAGCCCCCTCGCGGGGAGCAGCCGCCCCCGACGGGCCGCCCCGCCCCGCAGGGAGCCGCGACCTCCGCATCGGCTGGCCGGCGACCGCATGGGGTGGCCGTGTTGCCGGAGGACGGCATTCCGGAGGGGTGGGGGGCGGTGCTCGCGAGGGGTCGGAGCACCGCAACCCCTTACCCGTGCGCGCACTTCGGTCCCGATATGACGCTCTTTGCCGGTTCCGTACCACGTCCTCATGGCTGCGCCGGGTGCCGCGGGCCCGGTAGGCTTTCCGTGTGATCTTCACGCGCATCGGAAACGGGCGGCCGTACCCCGACCACGGCCGGGAAAGCACCCGCCAGTGGGCGGATGTGGCCCCACGCCCGGTACGCCTTGACCAGCTCGTCACCACCAAGCAGCAGCTCGATCTCGAAACGCTGCTCGCGGAGGACTCGACGTTCTACGGCGACCTGTTCGCCCACGTCGTCAAGTGGCAGGGCGACCTGTACCTGGAAGACGGTCTGCACCGCGCGGTGCGGGCCGCGCTGCAACAGCGCCAGGTGCTGCACGCCCGCGTGCTCGAACTGGGCTGATCCGGCCCGCCGTCGAGCCGCCGCGATCCCGCTGACAACGGGCTCGTGGGCCCGTACGAGCTGCGCCGATCGGGTTGGGCCGGGCTCGAACGGTTGATCATTTAGTAGGCATGAGCGGCGCCCCGGACTACGCTGCCGACATGAGCATGCTGACGCCCCCCGGCATGGGCGGAAAGTACCGCATCACGGGTGACCGATACCCCCGGATGCGCCGTCCCAAGAACCGCCATCGGATCGTATTCGCCGCCATCGGCTCAGCCCTCTCCCTCGGCCTCGTCGGCTGGGGGACGCTGCAACTCATCGACGTGTTCACGGGCGGCGGGGGCACCGCGCACGCCTCGGAGGACAAGCGGGCCTGCGCCGCGGAAGGCACCCCGAGCCCGTCGGCGAAGCCGCTGCCGAAACCGGCGGCCATCACGGTCAACGTGTACAACGCGACGACCCGCAGCGGCCTGGCCAAGGACACCGCCGACGCGCTGCGCAAGCGCGGCTTCAAGGTCGGCAAGGTGGGCAACGCGCCGAGCGCGTACGACAAGAAGGTCAAGGGCGCCGGCGTGCTGCTCGGTTCGAAGACCGCGTCGAACGGCGGGGCCGACGTCCTCGGCACGCATGTCGCCGGCGCCCAGACCAAGACCGACGCCCGCCGCGGCCACGACGTCGACCTGATCATCGGCGACGCCTACCGCAAGCTGACCGCCCCGCAGGACGCCACCCGCGCCCTGACCGCCCTGGCCCACCCGGCCCCGCGCCCGAACGCCGACTGCTGACCGTCCCGCACTCGCGCACGGCGCCGCTCAGCGCCGCACGGCGGGCGGGTGAGGCCGGGCGGGGGCGGGCCCGGCGTTCAAGCCCGCCTTGTGCCGTACGGGGCGTGCATGGCTGTGGGTATGGCGCTCGCGTCGTACGGAGCAGGTACGGGCGTGGGTACGGTGCTCGCGTCGTACGGGGCGGGCGCGGGTGTGGCCCGCCCGCCCCGCCGCATGGCGTACGGAGCGGGGCAGGCCCCTCAGCCCGCCCGGGCCACTCGGCCCGCCCAGCCCGCTCAGCCCCGGCAGTCTCGCGGTGCGATCAGCCCGCCGTGCCGTACATCCGGTCGCCCGCGTCGCCGAGGCCGGGGACGATGTAACCGCTTTCGTTCAGCCGCTCGTCCACGGACGCGGTGACCACCGTCACCGGCGAGCCCGCCAGCTCCCGCTCCATGACCGCCACCCCCTCCGGGGCCGCCAGCAGGCACAGGGCCGTCACGTCGTCGGCGCCGCGCTCCATGAGCTCGTTGATCGCCGCGACGAGCGTGCCGCCGGTCGCCAGCATCGGATCGAGCACGTACACCTGGCGGCCCGAGAGGTCGTCGGGCATCCGGGTGGCGTACGTCGACGCCTGGAGCGTCTCCTCGTTGCGGACCATGCCGAGGAAGCCGACCTCGGCGGTGGGCAGCAGCCGCACCATCCCGTCGAGCATGCCGAGACCGGCCCGCAGGATCGGCACCACCAGCGGGCGCGGGTGCGAGAGCCGCACCCCCGTCGTGGTGGTGACCGGGGTTTCGATCTCCACCTGCTCGGTGCGCACGTCACGGGTCGCCTCGTACGCGAGCAGGGTGACGAGTTCGTCGGCGAGCCGCCGGAAGGTCGGGCTGTCGGTGCGCTGGTCGCGCAACGTGGTGAGCTTGTGCGCGACCAGCGGGTGGTCGACGACGTGGATACGCATGGCAATGACATTAACGGAGGGGACGCGTGGCGACCGCGCCGTGTACGGCCGCTAGCAGTCTGTCGCCGCACTGGCATCAAACCACCGTTTCGGGGGAAAGTGGGCACGTACGCCCGGCCCGCCGCCCCGGCCGGGCCTCCGCCCCGAGGTGGTGCGTCATGTCCGACCCAGACGAACTCGGCGACCAGGCAACGCCGGAGGACGAGGCCGACCGACGCCGTCGGCGAGCCCAGTTCCTCCGCGAACTGAGCGAGGCACGGGAGCTGCGGGACCGCGTCCAACCGCGCCGCGCCCGCGCCGCCCGGATGCGCCAGGCGATGCGGATGCGCACCTTCCGCTGGTAGCGACGGACCGGCCCGCACCGGTACGCCACGCGCACACCACGCACCCGCACCCGCCCCGCACCGCGACGGGACAGGGCGGGGCGGGGCGGGGCGCCACGACACACCGCCCGCGCGGGTCACGTTTGACAGCCGGTGCGGGCTCCGGACAAGAGGGCCACGCGCGGTGGCCGCGCGGTTCGGCCGATTCGTTTCCGCGGCCCCGCGCCCACCCGCGGCCCGGACTCACGGCACCCCGGCTGAGCAGCGCGCGGGCCCGCTCCGAGCGCGCTCTCAGTGATCACGGAACTACCAAACGTACGTACGGATAACCGAGCGCTTCCAGCAGTGATCCGTCAGTGACATCGCGTCGGACAGCCGCACGACGCAGTCCCGAAGACCCCTCGCGGCGCGTAGGTTTCTGCCACGATTCCGATGGGACGGGGCGCGGCCCCGTCGGTCCCGGCACGCCTATGACCAGTGGGAGAGTCACGGTGTACTTCGCCGCACTGCTCGCGCGCACCGAAGACGGGTGGGAAGCGAGCGACACAGATCTGGATAACGTGGAGACCCTGGCCGACCTGGCCGACTTGGCCCGGGAGGCCGCTGTCGACGAGGACACGGTGCTCGTCTACATCGAGCAGGAAGAAGCGTGGTTCGGCCTCGTCCGGGTGGACGGCGAGGACGACCCGCGCACCTACGTCTCCGACGCGGCAGCCGCCGCCCGCAGCTCGTACGGCGCGATGCTCACGGACGAGCTGACGGACCGCGACGCGGAAGCCGATCTGGACCGGTTGGTCGACCTCGACGGCACGGAGGACGGTGAACCCGAGCTCGGCGACGATGACGACACCGACGCCTCGGGCGAGGCCGTTCCACCGGGCCCGCTGGGCGACGCCGAACTCGTCGCCGACCTCGGCATCAGCGCCAGGGAACTGCGCGCGCTGGGCGAGGACGCACTCAGCGAGATCGCGGACGCCCTCGGCTGTGGGGAGGTCCTGGAGGCAGTGCGCTGAGAACGCTGCCGGCACCCGCCCGCCCCCCCGCGGGCCCCCCGCGGGGGGGGGGCCCCCCCCGGGCGGGGGGGGGCGCCGGCCGCCGCCCCGCGGGCCCCCCCCGCGACCAGGCGACGCCGCAGTACGAGCTCACGCGGCGCGCCGACCTCGCGCGGCGACCACGTCCACCGCAGCGTGA
>NZ_JBEHZD010000120.1:0-16410 GCF_040240285.1 Streptomyces sp. HSW2009
GGCCACTGCGTTGAGGCGGGCTCCGCACCTGGGGGGGCGGTCGGGCTTCTCCATGGAGAGGCGGGCCAGGGCGCGTGCGGCGGCATGCGGGGCTGTCGGGGCGGCCCGCGGCCCGCGGGCCAGGGCCGTTGCGGCGTGCTCACGGTGGTTATGCCAGGCGCGAGCGGCGCTGGTCCAGCGCTGGCGACGACGGGTGGTGTGCCAGGCGGCGAGTTGACGGAAAGGAGATGGCCAGGCGGGCCAGTCAGCGGCCAGCCAGAGCTGTTCGATCAGCGAGCCGAGGGCTTGGGCGGCAAGGCCCGCTGTTGTGGACCCGGCCAGTACCGCGGCCAGTAGCACCACTTGGCCGCCGGCCGTGCTTGCGGCGGGGCGGTCGGCCCATGTGGTGATCTGCTCGGTGAGGTGGGGCAGTTCGAAGGGGTGGGCGTGGCCGAGGGTATGGGCGGTGATGGCGACGGCGAGATAGAGGGCGCCGGGCAGAAGGAGTAAAGAGAGCCACCGCTCGGCGAGTTTTTGCCCCAGTGCCGTCAGGAAGCCGCCCATCGGGTCAGAGCCTTTCCCTGCGCAGGGAAGTTCCGCTGAGTGCGCAGTGCGGCACTGAGGTGGTGGCCTGGGGCCACCAGTAGCGGGTGCACCGGCTGGCGGGGCATACGTACACCAGCTCGCCTGACTGCGGGCTGATGCCCGCGGGTCGCAGGCTGCGGGTGCCCGGGCCGGTGCCGCTGTAGCCGTCGAGTCCTTGTGGATCGCCGTCGGCCTGGAGAACGGCGTGCAGCACGGCCAGCGGTTCGGAGAGGTCCCCGCCGTCTTGGGCGGCAGCCAGTAATTGCGCCAGGGTCTCGTCTCCGCCCAGCCTTTCCTGCAAAATCTCGCGGATCTCCGCCAGATGTGCGCAGAGCGCGGCCAGCCTTTCTGCCGTCACCCCGTCCTCGTCGGCCATGGAGATCCCCCTAGGTCTGCCTTCTCCTCCAGCTTGCGCCTGGTCAATTATACTAATTTGATGCCTAGTTGCTGGGTGACGCGAGCGTATGCGGGGCATGGTCTGCGGCTCCGGATGGGCGTGCCATGGGGCGCTCGGGGACGCAAGGGAGCCGTGAGTGCGTGAGGAACGGCTCGCTGCGGTATGGGCCCGACTGCGACGGATCGCCGAAACGGGCAACCCTTCTCCAGCGCTCGAACCCCAGGCGCTCACTGAGGCCAGGCAACTCGCGGAGCTCCTCCACACCGACATCGATGATGTGAGCGATCCAACAGCCTGGCAGGCGCTCGGCTGGCTCTACTTCCATCGATACACAGCGCACAGGGGGAGCCAGGGCAATGCAGACCTCAATGCCGCGGTGGAAGCGTTCATCCCATGCTTCCTCACCGGCGCCAAAGGCTTGCCCGAACCTCTCCTGCCGCTGCTCGCCCTAGCCGCGACACCGCGTGCTCTCGACCTGCTCCAGCAGGTAGAGGTCTCCGGGGGTTCCACCGACCCAGCTCAGCTCTCGTTCGTCGTGGACCTGTGGCAGCGCCTTGCGCAGGCCGTACCCACCAACCACCCTGACCGCTTCCGGTACCTGTCCAATCTGGGGGTCACTCTGTGGTTCCGGTTCGAGCGGGTCGGGGACCTGGCTGACCTGGACGATGCCATCACCGCGGGGCGGGCCGCAGTGCAGGCCACCCCCACCAGTCACCCTGCCCGAGCAGACATGCTGTCCGATCTGGTTCTCCTGCTGCATGCCCGGTTCGAGAAGGTGGGTGACGCGGTGGACCTGGATGAGGTCATCACCACGGGGCGGGCCGCGGTGCAGGCAGCCCCCGCCAACCACTCTGACCGGGTACAGATGCTGTCCAATCTGGGGGCTGCGCTGTGGTTCCGGTTCGAGCGGGTCGGCGACCTGGCTGACCTGGACGATGCCATCGCCACCTGTCAGTCCGCAGTACGGGCCACCCCCGGCGACCACCCCGGCCGGACAGAGATGCTGGCCAGACTGAGCAAGGTCCTACGGGCCCGGCTCGATCGGGGCGGTGACCTGGCCGTCCTGGACGAGGTCATCACCACGGA
This sequence comes from Streptomyces sp. HSW2009, assembly GCF_040240285.1. NCBI lineage: Bacteria > Bacillati > Actinomycetota > Actinomycetes > Kitasatosporales > Streptomycetaceae > Streptomyces > Streptomyces sp. HSW2009. The sequence goes on from NZ_JBEHZD010000120.1 coordinate 2,048, forward strand.
GCGGGCCATGGTGGAGGCCATGGCCAGCAACCACCCTGACCGAGCGGGGATGCTGTCCAATCTGGGGGCTGCGCTGCGGGAACGGTTCGATCGTGGCGGGGACCTGGCTGACCTGGACGAGGCCGTTACCATCTGCCGGGCCGCGGTGCAGGCCGCCCCCAGCAACCACCCTGACCGGACACAGATGCTGTCCAACCTCGGGGCTGCACTGCACGCCCTGTTCGAGTGGGGCGGGGATCTGGCGGTTCTGGACGAGGCCGTTACCGCCTGCCGGGCCGCGGTGCAGGCCGCCCCCGGCAATCACCCCCAACTGGCACGGATGCTGTCCAATCTGGGGAGTGCGCTGCGGGTCCGGTTTCGGTGGGTTGGGGATCTGGCTGACCTGGACGAGGCCGTTACCATCTGCCGGGCCGCGGTGCAGGCAACCCCCAGCAACCACCCTGACCGAGCAGCGGTACTGTCCCATCTTGACGCCACGCTCTTTGCCCGCTTCCAGCGGAGTGGGGATCTGGCGGACCTTGACGAGGTCATTACCATCGGGCGGGCCGCGATCCAGGCCACCCCTGCCGACGATCCCCACCGACACATCTACCTGTCCCACCTGGGGAGTTCGCTGGCGATCCGGTCCCAGGAGGTCGGGGGTTTGGCGGTTCTGGATGAGGCTGTCGCCATCGGGCGGGCCGCGGTGCAGGCCGTTCCGAGCAACCACCCTAACCGGGCTCGGGGCCTGTTCAATCTGGGCATGAGCCTGCGGTTGCGGTACGAGCAGGCCGGCGATCCGGCGGACCTGGACGAGGCGATCACCACTGGGCAAGCCGCGGCCCAGGCCATCCCCGCCAACCACCCTGAACGGACAAAGACGCTGTCCAATCTGGGGATGGCGCTGCGGTTACGGTTCGAGCGGGCCGGGGACCCGGCGGACCTGGACTCCGCGGTGTCCGCCTTCGAAGATGCCTTGGGGGTGGTCTCGGCGGCGCCTTGGCACCGGATTGAGACGGCCTGGGAGCTGGCCGGGCTGGTCTCGGGGTCCGATACGACGCGGGCCGCGGACGCGGCGGAGACTGCCGTGCGCCTGCTTGCGGAGGTGACTCCCCGCCGGCTTGAGCGCAGTGATCAGCAGCATGCGCTCAGCCAGTTCACGGGCCTGGCCGGGGATGCCGCCGCGCTGGCTCTGGCCGACCCCCGTGGGAGTCGGCAGGAGCGTGCGACGCGGGCGCTGCGGCTGCTGGAGGCCGGGAGGGCGGTGCTGATCGGTCAGGCGCTGGACGTGCGCAGCGACCTCACCGACCTCACCGAGCGCTACCCCGACCTTGCCGCGCGATTCGCCCGGTTGCGCGACCAACTCGACCAACCCGCCCCCACCGGGGACAGAGACATGGACGCTGACGGGGCACAGCAGGAACGTGCTGCGCGCGACCGGCACCAACTGGCCCGCGACTTCGCCCAGACCCTGGCCGAGATCCGCTCGCTGGAGGGGTTCGGCTCCTTCGCCCTCCCGCCCACCGCCGAGGAACTCCTCACCGAGGCCGAACAGGGACCGGTCGTGGTGTTCAACATCAGCCGCTACCGCAGCGACGCCCTGCTGCTCACCCAAGACGGCATTACCCACCTGGAATGCCCCCAACTCACCGGAGAGGCCCTCATCGAGCAGGTCAACACCTTCCAGCAGGCGCTGCACACCGTCACCTCGGGGGAGAGCAGAGAGCAGCGACGCCAGGCACAGGACGCCTTGACCGGAGTTCTGCAATGGTTGTGGGACACTGCCGCAGGACCTGTCCTTGACACTCTGGGCTATCAACGTCAGCCGTTCGACGAAGCCGACTGGCAGCGGGTGTGGTGGGCGCCTGGAGGGCTGCTGGGACTGCTGCCCCTGCATGCCGCCGGCTACCACACCGACCCGGCCGACGCCCCGGACCGGCGCACCGTCCTGGACCGGGTCATCTCCTCCTACACCCCCACCGTCCGCGCCCTGCGTCACACCCGCCAACACACCCCGGTCCCGGACGCGCCCGCCCAGGGACTGATCGTCGCGATGCCTACGACCCCCGGCCTTCCCGGTCATGGTCGCCTGCGACACGTCGGCGCTGAGGCCAAGTTGCTGGGCCGTCACTTGCCAGGCAGCGTCCTGCTAAGCGAACCCGACCCCGCCGCTCCGGACAGCCCGTCCTTGAGCACGCCGACCAAGGCCGCTGTCCTGGATCACCTGCGCGGTTGTTCGATCGCACACTTTTCCTGCCACGGAGCTAGCCACCCCAACGACCCCTCCCAAAGCCAACTGCTGCTCCATGACCACGAAAGCGACCCCTTCACCGTCGCCAGCCTTGCTCCCGTCCACCTCGACCACGCCCAACTGGCCTTCCTGTCCGCCTGTCACACCGCGGCCATCGACGCCGCCGACCTGGTCGACGAGGCCATCCACCTGACCTCTGCCTTCCAGCTCGCGGGCTTCCCTCATGTGGTGGGCACCCTGTGGGAAATCGATGATCAGACCGCTGTGACCGTCGCCGACGCCTTCTACGGCTTTCTGCGCCTCTCTACCGGGGCCATCGATCCCAGCCGGGCAGCCTGGGCCCTGCACCAGGCCGTGCGCGGCCTACGAGACGGCCTCGGCATGCCCGCGCCACTTGACCGGGTCAAGGTCCCCTTCCTGTGGGCTGCTTACCTCCACGCCGGAGCCTGACCAAGACGACCAGGTGAATTCGATGGCTGCGGAAGCGGATTCATTTGGCAGTCCGAGCAGTCAGGAGGGGACGGCGAAGCGGCTACCCGGGGCAGAATGGGGGGTGGGCGCCCAGTGGCGGTCGTGGCACATGTCTGCACGACCTGGTTCGGAGAGTTCGGCGCGCAGGGCGTTCTCCAGATGCACGAGCCCTTCTTTGACTTTGACAAGCGGGTGATCGGCATCTTCCGAGATGGGGCGTGTCACGCCTCCAACCGCGGGCGTCACCGTGTTAGAAACGGCGCTCGCGCCTGCCACTCACAGGAAGGGGTGCGTCGGGTGCGGCACCCACAACCATCACACCGGAATCCACAACCACCGCCGCCTCCCGCAGGCATCAGCGCCCACCCCCACCCACCTCGTCCTCACCCCCGCCCACAACCACCGGCGGCCACCGCTGGATGCGAGGCCGCCGGGTTCGTGCTGGGGGAGGGAGGCGGGTGGCGCTTGATCGGTGGCGCGTCCGCGCCTCGCTGGTGGGTGGCGACGCCGTGTGGTCCGGTGTCCGTGCCTGGCTCAGGCAGACAGGGAAACGGGGAGTTCGAGTCGGTCGTCCGAGGTGAGGATGGCCTGTTGGAGGGCCTGGAGGTCGCGGCAGGGTTCCAGGCCCAGTTCCTCGTTCAGCGTCTTGCGGGCCGACTGGTAAACGTGCAGGGCGTCCGCGCGGCGGCCGGAGCGGTAGAGCGCCAGCATGAGCTGCCGGTGCAGGGCCTCACGCAGTGGGTGTTCAGTCGCCAACTGGTAGAGGTCGCTGACCAGTTCGCGATGGCGGCCCAGCATCAGCCGGGAGTCCATCAGCATCTCGACGCACTCAAGCCGGGCCTCGTACAGCCAGGTCTGGAAGCCCTCCAGGATCGGGCCGCAGCACACGTCGTCCAGCAGCGGTCCGCGCCACAGGGCCAGTGCACTCTGGAAGCTGTGGGCCGCCTGCGCGTAACGGCGCTCCCGGGAATGGTCCCGGCCCTGGCTCACCAGTTGCTCGAAGTAGCGGATGTCCAACTCGTCGGCGCCCAGCCGTAGGACGTACCCGGGCGGGCGGGTCAGGACCGGGCTTTCGCTGCGGTCCGGACGGTTGAGGAACTTGCGGATCTGTGAAATGTAGACATGAAGACCGGCGATGACGCGGCGTGGAGGCTCCTCGCCCCAGATCTCCGTGATGAGGTGGTCCACGGGAACCACCTGGTCCGAACGGACGAGCAGGACGGTGAGGAGCACCTCTATCTTCCGTGCCCTGATGGAAGACTTCTCCTCTCCGTCTACAACGCGGAGAGGCCCCATGATTTCATATCGCACGGCATGTCCCAGTCGATGAGAGCGGCGAATAATTGTATGCCGGAGACGGATTCTTGATAGCGCTCGGGCGAGTTCTGGTCTTCGAGGCCGGTTGAGCCATGGCGGCGAAGACGACATCTCGCGGCAATCCGAGATCTCGATGTCCGTAGGGGCGTCCGTAGGGCCGGAATCGCTGACTCACGTCGCGCAACGCTGAAGCCACATATCCCCCCGTCTTCATGGCGGTCACTCGATGGTCAGGGTGAAAGGCGCACCGGCCCGCTCGGGCGGTCATCCAGCCCGTACGAGTCAATTCAGGTGCTTACCGGATGCTTACCGGGAATCGAAAACCTTCACCCGCTGGGCGTTGTCTCCGGGAAAGACGATACGCCCCTCGCCATCGCCAGACAGGCCATTGCACCCCTGTCCGACAGGCGGCAGCCCCAGTTGCCGACTCTGGAACCCCCTAGGGAAAAACGGGGGCCATGAAGGGGCGGTCGCCCGCTCGCCGCGGGATGATGAGGCGGTATTTGGGGGGATTTTTAAGGGCGCTTTGCGGCGATCATGTCCGCCGTCGTCGACCGCAGGGGGTGCGTGGTCAGCCGTTCCCTCAAAAGGATGTTCTCTGGGGGCGCTAGGGGGAGCGGCCAGCGGCGGCAGTACGCGGGGGCTGCCGCCACCGGCCGTTAGGTGGGCCGGGTCGCGCCGTCGAACCCACGGGGGGTCGGCGCGCGGCGTTAGGGGTGGGTCAGGGCTTGTGCGCGACCACGATCACGCACCCGGCGGTGGGCACCGCCGGCAGCGCCTCCTTCGCGGCGTCGAACACCTCCTGGACCGAGATCCCGTGCTGCGCCTCGAACTCCTTGCGGCAGCGCAGGATGCCGTCGATCATCCGGTTGGCGGTGTCCTTGGTGTTCTCGGTGACGTCCTTGATCTCGTCCAGGACCAGTCCGGCCTCGGCGACCAGTGCGGGCCAGTCCTCCAGCTTGACCAGCGAGGAGACCACGGTCGGGTCGGTCGGGTCGGTGTAGCTGCCGTCCTCGGGCGGGGTGACGTCGGTCAGCACCACCCGGCCGCCGGAGACCAGTACCCGGTTCATCTCGCGCAGCGCCGTCAGCCGCTCCATGTGGTTGATCGACTCGAACGCCAGGATCGCGTTGAACGACCCCGCCTCGTACGGCATCTTCATGGCGTCCGCGTACTGGAAATCCACCTGGTCCGACCTGCCGGCCGCGGCGGCGCGCTCCAGGCCCTGCTTGACCTGCTGCTCGCTGATGGTGATGCCCAGCACGTTGGCCCCGGTCGAGGTCGCGACGCGCAGGGCGGGCTTCCCGATGCCGCAGCCCACGTCGAGCACCCGGTCGCCGGGGCCCACCTGGAGCCGCTCGATGAGCAGGTCGGTGAACCGGTCGGTGGCCTCCTCGACGGTGGCCGGATCGTCGGCGCTCTCCCAGTAGCCGAAGTGGAAGTTGTCGTCCCACGCCATCTGCAACAGCGGGCCCAGCGAACTGTAGTAGTCGGACACCTGGCCGCTCGGCGGAACGGACGCTTGGGGCATGACTCTCCTCCTGTGTGCTCGGCGACCGGGCTGGCCGTCAAGGGGCCACGGGGCCCACTCATGCGGGCGATGGTCCTGCGCCTCGATAACACGCGGCTAAAGTCACCGGCCGCGGCCTGTTTGGTGTGCCTTTAGAGGCGCAGACCACGCTGACGCTGTGCTCGCACCGATCACCAAGTCCGGAGCGGAGTGCCGCCAATGACCCATGACGACCGGAAGTCTTTTCCTTCTGAGCTCCGTACGAGGCGTGATGGCTAGCACCGATCCCAACCGGTCAACTCAGTCCGCAACTCCCATCGCCGTGGTGGGGCTGGCCTGCCGTTTGCCGCAGGCACCGAGCCCACGCGATTTCTGGCGACTGCTTCGGGACGGCGAAAGCGCCATTTCCGTACTGCCGGCTGATCGCCGCCGTAGCGGAAATTCCGCCGCACCCCGTGATTCGGGCACCGCGGAACCCGCCGATATTCGATACGGCGGATTCCTGGACCGGGTGGACGAATTCGATGCCGAATTCTTCGGCATCAGCCCGCGTGAAGCGCTCGCGATGGACCCGCAGCAGCGGCTGATGCTGGAGTTGTCCTGGGAGGCGCTTGAGGACGCCGGGGTGCGCCCCGAAGTGCTCGCCGGCAGCCGCACCGGGGTGTACGTCGGCGCCATGTGGGACGACTACGCCACCTTGCTGCGGAGCGCCGGCGGGTCCGCCGGCCGCTACCCGATGACGGGCCTGCACCGCAGCATCCTCGCCAACCGCGTCTCCTACGGCCTCGGCCTGAACGGCCCCAGCCTCTCCGTGGACGCGGCGCAGGCATCGGGCCTGGTGGCGGTGCACCTGGCGTGTGAGAGCCTGCGCCAGGGCGAGTGCACCCGGGCGATCGCGGCCGGCGTCAACCTGATCCTCGGCGAGGACAGCATGGACGCGGCCAACACCCAGTTCGGCGGCCTGTCCTCGGACGGCAAGTGCCACACCTTCGACGCCGCGGCCAACGGCTTCGTCCGTGGTGAGGGCGGCGTCGCGGTGCTGCTCAGGCCGCTGGCGGACGCGCTGCGCGACGGTGACCCGGTCTACGGCGTGATCCGGTCGAGCGCGGTCAACAACGACGGCGCGACCGACGGGCTCACCGCGCCCAACCCGCAGGCCCAGGAGGACGTGATCCGGCGGGCCCACGAGCGGTCAGGGGCGAGCGCCACCGACGTCCAGTACGTGGAGCTGCACGGCACCGGTACGCCCGTGGGGGACCCGATCGAGGCCGCCGCACTCGGTGCCGCGCTCGGCCGGCAGCGCCCGGCCGACCAGCCGCTGCGGGTCGGTTCGGCCAAGACCAACGTCGGCCACCTGGAGGCCGCCGCCGGCATTGTCGGCCTGCTCAAGGTGGTGCTCAGCCTCAGTAACCGGCAGCTCCCGCCGAGCCTCAACCACACCACGCCCAACCCGCGCATTCCACTGACTGAGTTGGGGCTCGCGGTGCAGCGCGAGCTCGGCCCGTGGCCCGCGCCCGAGCGGCCCCTGCTCGCCGGGGTCAGCGCCTTCGGGATGGGCGGCACCAACTGCCATCTGGTGGTCGGCGAGGCACCCGAGCCCCGTGTCAGCGAGGCGCCGGCCGATGCCGATGCGGCAGGGCCTGCCGGGGGACCGGCGGGCCCGCTGGTGTGGACGCTGTCTGCCAAAAACCCCGCCGCGCTGCGCGCCCAGGCCGCCAGGCTGCGTACCGCGCTGGCCGATCAGCCTGACTGTGATCCGGCCGCCGTCGCCCATGCACTCGCCACCTGCCGTACCGCCTTCGCCCACCGTGCGGTGTTGCACGCCACGGGCGTCGACGGGCTGCTGGCCCTGTTGGCCGAGGCGGAGCACGGCGCGGAATCGGTCGGCCTGGCCCGGGGCAGGGCCACCGGCGGTCGACTCGCTCTGCTCTTCAGCGGCCAGGGCAGCCAGCGCATCGACATGGGCCGCGAGCTGTACGCCACTTATCCGGCGTTCGCCGCCGCGCTGGACGCGGCCATCGACTGCCTCGACCCGCATCTGGACCGGCCGCTGCGCGACGTCATCTTCAGCGGGCGAGCCGCAGACGCACCGGTAGCAGACATACCGGCAGCGGACGCACCGGCAGTAGCCGCGCCAGCAGTAGCCGAGCCGGCGGCAGCCGCACCCCCGGTCGCACCCTCAGCCGGCACAGCCTCGGCAGACCAGGCAGCCCCGACGGGCCGCGCCGCGGCAGACCAGGCGGACCAGACAGCCCCGGCAGACCAGCCGTCCGGCGCAGCCGACGTCGCGGCCACCGCGCTCGACCAGACCTCGTACACCCAGGCCGCCCTGTTCGCGGTCGAGGTCGCGCTCTTCCGGCTGCTCCAGTCGTGGGGGCTGACCCCGGACTACCTGCTGGGGCACTCGGTCGGCGAGATCGCAGCCGCCCACGTCGCCGGCGTGCTCTCGCTCCCGGACGCGGCCCGGCTCGTCGCCGCCCGCGGGCGGCTCATGCAGGCCGTCACCACCCCCGGTGCGATGGCCGCCTGGCAGGCCACGGCCGACGAGGCGACCGAGGCCCTCGCCCCGTACGCGGGCCGGATCGACGTCGCCGCCGTCAACGGACCCACCTCGCTGGTGGTTTCGGGAGACGTGGACGCCGTGGACGAGGCCACCACCGCCTGGCGGTCCCGTGGCCGCAAGGCGTCCAGGCTGCGGGTCAGCCACGCCTTCCACTCGCCACACATGGACGGCATGTTGGTGGAGCTACGAGCCGTCGCCGCCGATCTCACCTTCGCCGCCCCGGCCATCCCGCTGGTCTCCAACGTCAGTGGAGAGTTGGCTACGGCTGAGCAACTTGCCTCGCCCGACTACTGGGCCGCACACGCCCGCCGCGCCGTGCAGTTCCTCGCCGGTGTGCACACCCTGCACGCCGCCGGCGTCGACACCTTCCTGGAAGTCGGCCCCGACGCGCCCCTGGCCGCCATGGCTCGGGAGTGCTTCACCACCCTGCCGGCGACCGGCCCCGACCGCCCGCGACCGGCCGCGCTGGCCGTACTCCGCCGCCAGCGCCCCGCAGCAGCCACCCTCATCGCGGCGCTGGCCCAGGCGTACGTGCGCGGGGTGCCGGTGCACTGGGAGCGAACCCTGAGCCGGGCCGAGCAGCCGCGCGTCGCCCTGCCCACGTACGCCTTCCAGCGGCAGCGCTTCTGGCCCGAGCCACCCGCGGACGACACGGGGACGAGCGCCGGACACACTCCCAGGCACATCCCGGCCCGGGTCAACGGCACCGCGCTGCCAGCACCGGCCGACGCGCCCGCCAAGCCCAGCGGGCCCACCGCGTCCGGCGAGTCAGCCGGGCCCGCCGATGGCACCGCTTCGCCGCTGCGCAGCAGGTTGGACGGGCTGACCGACGCCGAGCGCGATCAGGTCCTGCTGGATCTCGTACGGGCCAAGGCCGCCCTGGTGCTCGGCCACGCCACCGGCAACGCCGTCGACCCGGACCTGACGTTCAAGGAACTCGGCTTCGACTCGATGGCCGCGGCAGAACTGAGCGAACAGCTCAGCGCGGCGGCCGGGTTGCCGCTCCCGGCCACCTTGACCTTCGACCACCCCACGCCCACCGCGGTCGCCGCCGAACTGCGCGCCCAGGCCGGCGACGACCGGGCAGCCGCACCCCAGCAGCAGGCGGGCCCCGGCCCGCTGGACGCCGCCCCGATCGCGATCATCGCGATGAGCTGCCGCTTCCCCGGCGGCGTCGCCGCGCCCGAGGAACTGTGGGCGCTGGGCGCCGACGGCGTCGACGCGGGCGGCGCGTTCCCCACCGACCGCGGCTGGGACCTGGACGGCCTCTACCACCCGGACCCGGACCACCCGGGCACCAGCTACGCCCGTGAGGGCGGCTTCCTGTACGACGCCGCGCAGTTCGACGCCGGGTTCTTCGGCATCAGCCCGCGCGAGGCACTGGCGATGGAACCGCAGCAGCGGCTGCTCCTGGAGACGGCCTGGGAGGCGTTCGAACGGGCCGGGCTCGACGGCGCCGCGCTGCGCGGCAGCGCCACCGGCGTGTTCGTCGGCGCCACCCCGCAGGACTACGGGCCGCGGCTGCACCAGGCCACCGGCGGCATCGACGCCCACCTGCTGACCGGCATCACCCCGAGCGTCACCTCGGGCCGGGTGGCCTTCACCTTCGGTCTCGAAGGCCCCGCCATCACCGTAGACACGGCCTGCTCGTCGTCGCTGGTGGCACTGCACCTGGCCGCGCAGGCGCTGCGACAGGGTGAGTGCTCCCTCGCGCTGGCCGGTGGTGTCACCCTGATGGCCGCGCCCGGCATGTTCACCGGCTTCTCCCGGCAGCGCGGCCGGGCGCCCGACGGTCGGTGCAAGCCGTTCGCGGCAGCCGCCGACGGCACCGGCTGGGCGGAGGGCGCCGGGCTCGTCCTGTTGGAGCGGCTTTCGGAGGCGCAGCGCAACGGCCACCGCGTACTGGCGGTCGTCCGTGGTTCGGCCGTCAACCAGGACGGCGCGAGCAACGGACTCGCCGCGCCCAACGGCCCCTCCCAGCAGCGGGTGATCCGCCAGGCGCTGGCCCAGGCCGGGCTGGCGCCGACCGAGGTGGACGCGGTGGAGGCACACGGCACCGGCACCACCCTCGGTGACCCGATCGAGGCACAGGCGCTGCTCGCCACCTACGGCCAGGGCCGCCCCGACGACCAGCCCCTGTGGCTCGGTTCGATCAAGTCCAACATCGGTCACACCCAGGCAGCCGCCGGCGTCGCCGGGGTGATCAAGATGGTGATGGCGCTGCGCCACGCCGAACTGCCCGCCTCGCTGCACATCGACGCGCCGAGCCCGCACGTGAACTGGACCGCCGGCGGCGTACGGCTGCTCACCGAGCCGGTGCCCTGGCAGCATGCCGAGCGGCCACGGCGGGCCGCGGTCTCCTCCTTCGGCATCTCGGGCACCAACGCCCACCTGATCCTGGAACAGGCACCCGAACCTGCGGTCGCTGACCCGTCTCCGGGCGAGGACGCACCGGCTGCCTCGTCGACTGCCCGGCCGGCCGGGCCCGTCGCGGGCGCCGACGTGGTGCCCTGGGTGCTCACCGCCCGCAGCCCACAGGCGCTGCGGGGCCAGGCCAGGGCGCTGATCGAGCGGTTGCCGGCCGCGCTGGAAGCGGGCGCGACGCTGGCCGACGTAGGTTGGTCGCTGGCCACCGGGCGTACCGTCTTCGAGCAGCGGGCCGTGGTCATCGGGCAGGACCGGGACGAGCTGACGGTGGGTCTTGAGGCGCTGGCGGCCGGCGAGACCTACCCGGGCGGGGGCGGCCCCGCGACCCCGGTCGCCGGCGGCTCCGCCCGCGGCCCGGTCCTCGTCTTCCCCGGTCAGGGCTCGCAGTGGGTGGGGATGGGCGCCGGGCTGTTGGAAGCCTCGCCCGTCTTTGCGGCGCGGGTCGCGGAGTGCGAGCGGGCGCTCGCGCCGTACGTGGACTGGTCGCTCGCCGAGGTGTTGCGCGGCGGGGTGGGCGCTGCCGACCTCGGCCGGGTGGACGTGGTCCAGCCCGTGCTGTGGGCGGTGATGGTGTCGCTGGCCGCGGTCTGGGCGGACCAGGGTGTGACACCCTCCGCGGTCGTCGGGCACAGTCAGGGTGAGATCGCCGCGGCCGTCGTCGCCGGTGCACTCACCATCGAAGACGGCGCCAAGGTCGTGGCCCTGCGCAGCAAGGCACTCCGCAAGTTGGCGGGCGGCGGTGCCATGGCCTCGCTCGGCATGAGCCAGCAGGAGGCCGAACCGTGGCTGGCCGAACTGGGCCAGCAGGCGCCTGCCGTCGTCGTTGCGGCCGTCAACGGCCCGGGTTCCGTGGTGGTTTCCGGTCCGCCTGAGCAGGTACGGCACGCCGTGAGCCGCTTCCAGGAGACCGGCGGCCGGGCCCGACTCATCGACGTGGACTACGCCTCACACAGTCCCCAAGTGGACGTCATCACGGAAGAGTTGACAGAAATCCTGGCCGGTATCACGCCGGTGCGCGCAGAGACGGCCTTCTACTCCACGGTCACCGCGGACCGCATCGACACCAGCGAGCTGACCACCGGGTACTGGGTGACCAACCTCCGCGAGCGGGTCCGCTTCGCCGACGCCGTGCAGCGGCTGCTCGACGCGGGCCACCGGGTCTTCATCGAGGCCAGCACCCACCCCGTACTCACCGTCGGACTCCAGGAGTCCTTCGACGAGGCGGGCGTCCAGGCGACGGCCGTCACCGTACCCACCCTGCGCCGCGAGCAGGGCGGCCCGGCGCAGCTCGCCCAGTCGGTGGCGCAGGCGTTCACGGCCGGGGCCACGGTGGACTGGACCCGCTGGTTCGACGCCGACCGTGCCCCGTACGGCGTCGAACTGCCCACCTACGCCTTCCAACGCGAGCGGTACTGGCTGACCGGCGGCAGCGCCGGCGCCGGCAGCCTGGGCGAACTCGGCCTCACCTCGTCGGGCCACCCCCTGCTCGGCGCCGCAGTGGAACTGGCCGACGGAACCGCCCACGTACTCAGTGGTCGGCTGTCCGCACAGACCCACACCTGGCTGGGCGAGCACGAGATGGGTGGCGCCACCCTCGTACCGGGCACGGCCCTGGTGGAGTGGGCGCTGCGGGCGGCCGACGAGGTGGGTTGCGGCGGTGTGGACGAACTCGCCCTCCAGGTGCCGCTGGTCCTGCCGCCGACGGGATCGCTGAGGGTGCAGGTCGTGGTCGCCGCAGCCACCCCCGACGGACGCCGGGACCTGCGGATCTACTCCCGCCCCGACGACGAACTGGCCGCGGACGCAGGCTGGTTGTGCCACGCCGAGGGCGTGCTTGGCCTGCCGGCAGCCGAGGCCGACGAACCCGGCACGGCCGCCGGAGCCTGGCCGCCGGCCGGCGCCGAGGCCGTGGACGTCGCCGAGTTCTACGCCCGGATCACCGCCGACGGCTACGGCTACGGTCCCGCGCTGCGCGGGCTGCGGGCCCTGTGGCGGCACGGGGACGAGGTGCTGGCCGAGGTCACGCTGCCGAAGTCGGCGGGCGACCGCGAGGGTTACGGCATCCACCCGGCCCTGCTGGACGCGGCCCTGCACCCCGCACTGCTGGTCCCGGGCCCCGCTGATGCGCCTGCGGACGCCGCCGGGCGGGTGTGGATGCCCTTCAGTTGGAGCGGCGTCACGCTGTGGGCCGGCGACGCGCACACCGTACGGGTGCGGCTGCGCCCGAGCCGGGACGCGGCCGAGGGCGAGCGGGCGCTCACCGTCACCCTCACCGACGGGGCCGGCGCCCCGGTACTGACCGTCGCCGCACTGGTGAGCCGGCCGGCCGACGCCGCGCACCTGCGCGCCGCGGGCGGGCGCGCCGTGGCCGGGCTGTTCACCCTGGAGTGGACCCCGCTCGCCGCCGACCCGGCCGCCACCACGACCCCGGTCACCGCGGGCGGCTGGGCGCTGCTCGGCGAAGATCGGCTGGGCCTGGCCGTACGGGCTGCCGACGATGCCAGCCCGTACGGCCCGGTGTCCTACCCGGACGCGACGGCTCTGGCCACCGCCGTCGACGAGGGCCTGCCCGCACCGGCCGTCGTGATCACCGAAGCGCTCGGCGACGAACCCGAACCGGCCACCGGCCTGCACCTCGCGGAGCGGCTGCACACCCTGGTCCGCGGCTGGCTGGCACAACCGGCGCTGACCGAAACCCTGTTGGTCGTCGTCACCCGGACGGCCGTGACCACCGGCGACGGCGACCCGGCGGCGGACCCGGCCGGCGCCGGCGTCTGGGGCCTGCTCCGCGCCGTACAGGCCGCACACCCGGGCCGCTTCCTGTTGCTCGACCTCGCCGGCGCGAGCGAGGAGGACACGGCGGCGCTGGCCCCCGCTGTGCTGCGGGCCGCAGCCCAGGGCGAGCCGCACCTCGCCCTGCGCGCCGGGCGGGTCCTGGTGCCCCGGCTGGCCAGGGCCGCGGCGCCCGCATCCACCGAAGGCGCCGACCTCCTGGACCCGGCGGGCACCGTCCTGGTCACCGGCGACGACCCGACGCTCGGCGCGCTCGTCGCCGAACACCTGGTACGCACCGGGCAGGCCGGCCACCTGCTGCTCGCCGACCCGCCCGGAACGCCACAGGCGGAGGCCGCGGCACGCGCGGCCGAACTGACCGCCGCCGGGGCGCAGTCGCGGCTGACCACGGTCGACCTGGCCGACCCGGCCGCGGTGACCGCCCTCGTCGCCGGCATCGACGCCAAGCACCCGCTGACCGCGATCATCCACACCGCGGCGGGAGCCCCGGCTGATGCCCCCGCCGACGCCCCGGCCGGCGTCACCGCGGCCGGCGAAGGACCGGCCCATGCCTGGGCGGCCCGCGCGACGGCGCTGTCCCACCTCCAGGACGCCACCGCGAAGGACCGGCCCGACCTGTTCGTCAGCCTTGCCCCGGCCGCCGGCACGCTCGGCCTCGCCAGTGAGCCGGCCCAGGCCGCGGCCGACGCGTACGGCGCCGCCCTGGCCGCCCACCGGCGTACGGACGACGCACCGGCACGCACCATCGGCTACGGCCCCTGGGCCGGCTCGCCCGGCGCCGCCCCGGCGCCCGGAAGCGGCGTCACAGCCCTGTCGGCCGAACGGCTGCGAGCCCTGCTGGACGCCGCCCACCGGCACGGCACGAACCACCTGGTGGCCGCGGACATCGACCCCAGGGCGCTGGCCGCCCAGCCGATCAGCGAGGTGCCAGGAGCGCTGCGCGGCCTGGTCACCGCCGGCGGGCGCGGCCGGCGCCGCGCGGCCGCCGCCGGCTGTGTGTTATACACAACTCCGCGCCCCCCAGCCGGCCGCCGGGCGGGGGGGGCGGGGGG
>NZ_JBEHZD010001200.1:0-332 GCF_040240285.1 Streptomyces sp. HSW2009
ACCACCGGCTGCCGCCCCGGCCGAACCACTGGCTGCGGCGCCGGCTGAACCACTGGCTGCCGCGCCGGCGGATGCACCGTGCCCGGCGGCTGCCGCGCCACCGGCCGCTGCCGCACTGCCTGCGACGGCCGCGCCGCCTGCGACGGCCGCACCGCGTCCTGACCTGCCGCGGCGCGCCCCGGTGGGGCCGTCCGACGTCGGGCGCAGTACCGCGGTCTCCTCGCTGGGCGTCGCCCGGCCGCCGCGCCCGGGGGCGGCGGGGTCGGGGCCGCTCGGCGTGGGGCGCAGTACCGCGGTCCGGTCGGCCCCCGCCCAGGCCCGGGGACCCCCCG
>NZ_JBEHZD010001201.1:0-331 GCF_040240285.1 Streptomyces sp. HSW2009
GCCCGGCCCAGCGGGGGCGCGGCGGGGCGCCCCCGCCCGCCGGGCCCCCGGCCGGCGCGGGCCCCCCGCCCCGTCCGACCACCGCCCGCGCTGCCGAGCGGGAACAGCAGGGCCCGCCGGGCCGGTTCGGCGCCTCCCGGGCCCTCGTGCGCGCGCGTGGCCGGTGGCCCGTCCTGGAACGGGGCGGGGCCCGGGGCCCGGTACGCGCCGGGCGGACCGGTGCGCGCGGAGCCAGGGGCCGCGGCTCCGGTGGGGTCGGCGGGTTCGGCGGTGGGCCGGGCCGTGTCGTCTGTGACCGTGCCGGTGGGCCCGACCGGCCCGGCGAACCGCC
>NZ_JBEHZD010001202.1:0-330 GCF_040240285.1 Streptomyces sp. HSW2009
CCCCCGATACCAACACAGGTTTTAGCGGGGCCTGGGCCTTTTGTTTAAAAACCCCCCCCCCCCCCCCCCCCCCCCGCCCCCCCCCCCCCCGCGGGGGGGGGGGGGGCGACCCCGTGCCCGCGCACCGGCGCCCCGTACCGTGCGCACCCCCGCCCCGTACGCCGGTGTGGCCCCGGCACGCCCCGGGGCCGCGCCGCGGTGGGGCTCACGCTCCCGCTCCGTCGCGGGGCCCCGGCGCCCCTAAACAAATGACCCTGCCCCCGATTATCCGAGTGTTGTACTAGGGGGTGGCCGGTTGATTTAAAAAAATCGGGGTGGGGGGGGGGGGGG
>NZ_JBEHZD010001203.1:0-330 GCF_040240285.1 Streptomyces sp. HSW2009
GCGGCGCGCCCGTGCCGGCCGCGCCCCCAGGCGCCGCCCCCGATGCGCCCCGCCCGCCCGCGCCCGCCCCGGCGTCGGCGCCTCCGTCCGGCTCGGCCCACACCGTGGCGAACCGCACCGATGGGCCGCCGGTGAGCACCGCATGCACCTCGGGCGCGGGGCGTCCGAAGCGCTGGTAGCAGGAGAGCCAGGCGTCGCTGACCGTGCGGGAGAGCTCCAGCCGCAGCCGCGGCCCGCCGGGGGCGCCGGCCCGGGGGCCCCCGGCCCGGCACCGCTCGTGGTCGGCGCGCGGCGCGCGGGCGGGGCTGCACCCCTGCGCGGTGGCCACCC
>NZ_JBEHZD010001204.1:0-328 GCF_040240285.1 Streptomyces sp. HSW2009
CACCGGCCCCGGGCGCGCCGGCCGAGGCAGCACAGGCCGCGGCCGACCTCGCGCCCGCGCCCGCGCGTGGCGAAGCCGCCCCACAGTCAGCCAACGCCCCGCAGTCAGCCAACGCCCCGCAGCCCACCGCGGGCGCCCCCGACGCCACGGCAGCGGACCCCGCCACGGCGGACCAGCACCCGACCGGCGCCACCCCCGCGGCCTTGGGCCCGCACCAGCACCCCGCGCCCGAGTCCGCCGCCCCCCGGGCGGGCGCCGGGCGCGCGGCCGGCGCGGCGCCCGCCCCCCCCCCGCCCCCCGCCCGCCGCGCCCCCCCCCCCCCCCGCGG
>NZ_JBEHZD010001205.1:0-326 GCF_040240285.1 Streptomyces sp. HSW2009
GTGTTGGACGGTGCGTTGGACTTCAGCACGGACCTCTTCGAGCGCGGCTCGGCTGAGGTGCTGGTGCAGCGGTTCGTCCGCGTCTTGGAGTGGGCAGTGAGGCATTCTGGTGATGCGGTGAGTGGGGTTGAGGTGTTGGGTGTGGGTGAGTTGGAAGGGTTGTTGGCGGGCTGGAGTGGTGAGGTGCGGGGTGTGTCGGGTCGTTCGGTGGTGGAGTTGTTTGGTGATGAGGTGGTGCGGGATCGGGATGGTGTGGCGTTGGTGTGTGGTGGTGTGGTGTTGTCGTATGGGGAGTTGGATGAGTGGTCGAATCGGGTGGGTCGTTG
>NZ_JBEHZD010001206.1:0-326 GCF_040240285.1 Streptomyces sp. HSW2009
CCCCCCCCCCCCCCGGGGCCCCGCCCCGCCCCGCCCGCCCCCCCCCCCCCCCCGCCCCCCGCCGGGCCCCGCCCGCCCCCCCCCCCCGCGCGCCCCCCCGCGGGGGGGCGTCGGCGTTCCCGGCCGGCCCGCACCGGCGGGTACCGGCAGCAGAAGCGGCAGGAGTACGAGCCCGGGTACGCCCGCGCCTGCGCGCGCGAGGGCGCCGTACGCCACGCCGCCGGGGCACGTCACCTGCGCCACGTGCCCCGCCCCGCTTCGCCCGGGTACGCGCGCGCCCGCCCGGGCGCGGGGGGCCCCCCCCCCGCGGGGGGGGGGGGGGGGGG
>NZ_JBEHZD010001207.1:0-325 GCF_040240285.1 Streptomyces sp. HSW2009
CCCCCCCCCCCCCCCTCCCCCGGGGGGGGGCCCCCCCGGCGGGGCCGGGGCGGGCGCCCGCGCCGCCCCCCCCCCCCCCCCCCCGGGGGCCCCCGGGCGCGCGGGCGGCTCACCCCCGTACGACCTGCCGGTGGCGGCGGCCCGTACGACCTGCTGGTGCGCGCGGCTCATGCGTCCCACCGGCGGGCGCAGCCCATCCGGAAGGGAGGGGAAACCCACCGCGCGCAGCCTCTTCCGCAAGCAACGCGAACGCCGGTGGGGGGGGGGGGGGGCGGGCGGGGGGGGGGGCGCGGCCGCCGGGGGGGGGCGAGAGCAGAGCCCCCGC
>NZ_JBEHZD010001208.1:0-323 GCF_040240285.1 Streptomyces sp. HSW2009
GGTGTGGTGCCGTGGGTGGTGTCGGGTGGTTCGGTGGTGGGTTTGCGGGGGCAGGCGGGGCGGTTGCGGGAGTTTGTGGAGGGTGCGAGTGAGGGTGTGGGTGTGGGTGGTGGTGGGTTGGATGGTGTGGGGGTGGGTGTGTCGTTGGTGCGGGGGCGTGCTCGGTTGGGTGAGCGTGCGGTGGTGGTGGGTGGGGGTTTGGATGAGTTGGTGGCGGGGTTGGGTGTGGTGGAGCGTGGTGAGGAGGCTGTTGGGGTTGTTACCAGTGGTGGTGGGGTGCGGGTTGATGGTGGTCGGGTGGTGTTCGTCTTTCCTGGTCAGGG
>NZ_JBEHZD010001209.1:0-322 GCF_040240285.1 Streptomyces sp. HSW2009
ACGACATTCCCATCAAGGTCGCCATCATCAACAACGGCGCCCTCGGCATGGTCCGCCAATGGCAGACCCTCTTCTACGACGAGCGCTATTCGCACACCACGCTGCATTCCGGGCTGCATTCCGGCGCCGATGGCTCGTCGGCTGATGGCGAAGGGCCGGCCGGCACGCGGGTCCCGGACTTCGTGCAACTCGCGGAGGCCATGGGGTGCGTGGGGTTGCGCTGCACCGATCCGGCCGAGCTCGACGCCGTCATCGAGAAGGCCAATTCCATCAACGACCGGCCCGTGGTGGTGGACTTCATCGTCCACCAGGACGCCATGGT
>NZ_JBEHZD010000121.1:0-16403 GCF_040240285.1 Streptomyces sp. HSW2009
CCCCGTCGTCGCGGCTGCGCGCGTCGTCCAGCCGTACGAACCGCTCGAAGATCCGCTCCCGCTCCGCCTCCGGTACGCCGGCCCCGTCGTCGGTGACGGTCAGCACGGCCCAACCGGCAGGGGCGGCGGGAGAACCCGGCGCCGGGCCGACGGCCGCGCCGAGCACCCCACCGACGGCCCCGGCCACACCCGCCCCGGCCCGCTCCGCGCCCTCCCGCCGCAGCGTCACCGCGACCGTGTGCGCCGCGTGCCGCTGCGCGTTGTCCAGCAGATTGCCGAGCACCCTGGCCAGTTGCGAACGCGAGCCGCTGATCTGGACGTCGGCCAGTTCGCCGGCGCCTACCGCGATCCGGTCGCCGGTGCGCTGCGCCAACTCCGCGCGGATCAGCGGGGCCAGCGGCAGGAGGGCGGGTGCGGGCCGTTCGCCCGCGTCGAGCCGGGCGAGCAGCAGCAGGTCGGCGGCGAGGTGCTGGAGCCGCACCACGTCGGCGACGGTGCCTTCGGGGTCCAGGAGTTCGGGGTGCGCGACGCCCACTTCGAGTTGGGTGCGCAGGCTGGCGATGGGGCTGCGGAGCTCGTGCGAGGCGTCGGCGACGAAGCGGCGCTGGCGCTCGACGGCGCCCTCCAGTGCGGCCAACGTCTCGTTGGTGGTCACCGCGAGCCGCGCCACCTCGTCCCTGGCCTGCGGCTCGGGCACCCGCCGGGACAGGTCGGTGCTCGCCGTGATGGCCGCCATCTCGCGCCGGATGTCCTCCACCGGGCGCAGCGCGCGCCGGGTCACCAGCCAGGTCACCGTCGCCACCACGACGAGCAGCACCGGCAGCCCGATCAGCATCGCCCGCCGTACGGTGCCGACCGCGTCCCGCTCGGTGTCCAGCGGGGCGCCGGCGTACACGGTCAGCGACTCGTCGTCCGGGGTGGTGACGCGCACGGCGGCGAACCGGTAGTCGCGGCGCTCGCCGTCCACCGTGGCCGAGCCCTGGTGGTGCGCGGTCTCGTCGTCGATCTCGCCCTGTCCCGGCCACAGCCTGGGCAGGTCATCGCCTCGTTCGATGGCCTCGGCCGCCTCCTTGGCGGCCCGCTCGATGGCCTCTTCGGCGGCCTCGCGGGCAGCGTCGCCGACACCGTCAGCGTCGTCGTCCCGGCCGTCGTCCCGGCCGTCGTCGCGGTCTTCGTCCCGCCCCTCCTCACGGCTGTCCTCATGGGTGTCGGCACGACCCTCGCCCGTCGGGTCCTCGGCCGTGCCGTCCCGGTCGGGCGGTGTGGTGCGGCGCGGCAGCGGCGCGGCGACCTCGACGCTCCCCTGGCCGGTCCCGGTGATCCGGGTGAGGTCCTCGCTGACCGCCCGTACCCGCCCGTCCTCGTCCACCACCTGCACCGGCGGGTCCTCGTCGAGTTCCAGCCCGGCGCCGGTCGCTAGGCGCGCGGCGACCTGTCGGGCCCGCAGGTCGGCCTGGAGGTCGGCCTGCTCGCGCAGGTCGTCGCGGAGTACGGCGAGCACCGCGAGGCCGGCCAGCACCAGCGCCAGCGCGACCACCACGGTGGCCCCGACCGCGGCCCTGGCCCGTACCGAACCGAGCGCCAGCCGCAGCGCGCTAGCCACGGTCCACCAGCCGGTATCCGGCGCCGCGCACCGTCTCGATCAGGTCGGGGCCCAGTTTGCGGCGCAGGGCGCTGACGTAGACCTCGACGATGTTCGGGTCGCCCTCGTACGCGAAGTCCCACACGTGCTCCAGGACGTCCGCCTTGGAGACCACCTCGCCGGCGCGCAGCGCGAGTTGTTCGAGCACGGAGAACTCCCGGGCGGTCAGCGTGACGTCGACGCCGGACCGGGACACCCGCCGGGTGCCGCGGTCCACCGACAGCGCGCCCACCCGCAGCACCGGCGAGGCGCCGGGGCCGCGCCGGCGCAGCAGCGCCCGCACCCGGGCCAGCAGCACCACGTACGAGAACGGCTTCGTCAGGTAGTCGTCGGCGCCGGTGTCGAGCCCCTCGGCCTCGTCGTACTCGCCGTCCTTGGCGGTGAGCATCAGGATCGGCACCTCGTTGCCGGCGGCGCGCAGCGCGGCGCAGACCGCGTAGCCGTTCATGCCGGGCAGCATGATGTCGAGCACGACCAGGTCGTACGCGCCCTCGCCGGCCCGGTGCAGTCCGCTGGTCCCGTCGTGCACCACGTCCACGGCGAACCCCTCCGCCGCCAGCCCCTTGGCCAGCGACAGGGCGAGCCGCCTCTCGTCCTCCACGATCAACAGGCGCATGCGCACAGCCTCGCAAACCGAAGCTGAAGAGTCCTTCAGCCGTCTTCAGCTTCCCTTCAGCGTCGCTGCGCGAGCGTGGGTGACGTCAAGCGCCGGGCCGGCACCGGCACGGGTGGCACCTGGGAGGAAACCTCATGAAGCGCAAGATCGCGATCGCCAGCATCGCCGCTGCGGTCCTCATCGGCGGCGGTACGGCGTCGGCCGTGGCCTTCACCGACGGCGGCGACAGCGGCACCTCGGGCACCCGGGTCACCGACGACCGGGCCGGCCGGGTGGGCGATGACGCAGCCGCGGACGGCTCGAAGGACGAGGCGAAGGCCGAGGTCAGGGGTGGGGGCGAGGACCGCGCGGCGGATGACGCCGGCGACGACCGGCCCGAGCGCGGCGACACCGACGGCCTGGCCGATGACCTGAAGCGGTGGCGCGGCGACACCGACGGCTGGGACGACGACCGGGACGACGACCGCAGGGACCAGGGCGACCGCGGCGACGACGCCGAGGACCGGACGCTGCGCGGCGCCACGCTCTCGGTGGGTGCGGCGATCGACGCGGCGCTGCGGGCCAGGCCCGGCACCGTGGTCTCGATCGACCTGGACGCGGAGGCCGGCCGCGCGGTGTGGGACGTGGACGTGCTCGGCAGGGACGGCCACTGGTACGACCTGGAGCTGGACGCCGGCAACGGAAAGGTGCTGCGGGACCACCGCGCCCACGAGGACGACGCCGCCGAACTGAAGCGCGCCCTGAAGGCGACCACGGTCTCCGCGACCGACGCGATCCGCGAGGCCCTGCGGACCACGCAGGGCGTGGTGATCTCGGTGGACCTGGACGACGGCCTGCCCACCGGCTGGGACGTGGACGTCCTCGGCAAGGACGGCAAGGACCGCGAGCTCAGGGTGGACCTGTCGTCAGGCAAGGTGACGTGGCACGCGGACGACGACCACGACGACGACTGACGCCGCTCCGCGGCTCCGCCCGGCGAGGGCCGCGAGGGCCGCGAGGAGGACCGGCGGCGGGTGGCCGCGGGTGGGTGGGGTGGCTGATGGTGGGGGCGGCTGGCGGGCGACGGTTGAGCTGGTTGGCGGCTCGGCTGGCTGGCCGCGTGGCCGACGGTGCTCGGGCCGGTGGGCGGCTCGGCTGGCCGCTGGTCACCGACGATCGGGCTGGCCCGCGGCGGGCCGCCGCGGGGGGGGGGGCGCCCCGCCCGGGGGCCGGGGGGGGGGGGGGGGGGGGGGGGGGGGGGGGCGGGCGCGGGGGGGGGCCGCGCGGCGCCCCCGGCGGGGGGGGGCCCCCCCGCGGGCGTACGTCTGTGGGGTGCGGGGCATGGCCCGTGCCCGTACGTCCGCTGGCGTACGGCCGCCGGCGCCCCGGCCAGGGGCCCACGGGTACGCGGCGTAGGTCTGTGGGGTGCGGGGCCGTGCCCCGTACCCGTACGTCCGCACGCGCACGCCCCCCGGAGGCAGGGCCTCAGGCGCATGCACTGCGCGGCGGACGACCGCGGGGCGTGCACGTACGCGGCGTACTCCCCCGGCATGCGCGGTCAGCGGCTCCGGCCACCGGGCTCTGACCACGCGCGACCGGCTGGCGGACTGCGTCCGCACCGCGCACGCCCACCACCCCACCCACAGACCGCACGGCCCACACCGCACACCCCACAACCGCGCTGCCGGCCGTCGATGGCTGCGGCCGGCAGTCGGCCCGGCCGCCGACGGACCTCGGCCGCTCCGGCCGGCGCCCGGTCGACCCCGGTCGTCGCCCGAGCAAACCCCAGCAGCCGCAGGCGCTCGGCGCCCGGCTACGGGGCGCGGGGGCCGTCAGGCGCCCCCAACCGCAGTGCGATGGCAAGCCAGCGCCCCCCGGTGCGGCGCGCACTACGGCCGCGCGCACCGCGCCCCGCCGCGGACCGCCGCCAGCCTCGGCCCGGCTCCGCCGCCGGCCCCGGCCCAAACTCAGCCCGGCCGTCGGCCGGCGCCGGCTCAGCCCGAGCCCGGCTCAGCCCTCCGTGAGGCCGGCCACCAATTCGTCCGCCGCCGCGTACGGGTCGAGGGTGCCGGCCACGATGCGCTCGGCCAGGGCGCTGAGCCTGCGGTCGCCGCTGAGGTCGCCGATCCGCTCGCGCAGCGCCGTCACCGCGATCGTCTCGACCTCGCGGGCGGCCCGCTCACGGCGGCGTTCGGCGAGCACGCCGTGCTCCTCCATCCACGCCCGGTGCTTCTCCAGCGCCTCCACGACCTCGTCCACGCCCTGCGCCCGGGCCGCGACGGTCTTCACGATCGGGGGCCGCCAGTCGCCGGCCGCCCGCGCCTCGCCGAGGCCGAGCATGTGGTTGAGCTCGCGGGCGGTGGCGTCCGCGCCGTCCCGGTCGGCCTTGTTGACCACGTACACGTCGCCGATCTCCAGGATGCCGGCCTTCGCCGCCTGGATGCCGTCGCCCATGCCGGGCGCGAGCAGCACCACGCTGGTGTCGGCCTGCGAGGCGATCTCCACCTCCGACTGGCCCACGCCCACCGTCTCCACCAGCACCACGTCACAGCCGGCCGCGGCCAGCCCCCGGATGGCCTGCGGCGCGGACCAGGCCAGGCCGCCGAGGTGGCCGCGGGTGGCCATGGAGCGGATGTAGACGCCGGGGTCGGACGCGTGGTCGCCCATCCGCACCCGGTCCCCGAGCAGCGCGCCGCCGGAGAACGGCGACGAGGGGTCGACGGCCAGCACCCCGACCCGCTTGCCGATCTTGCGGTACGCGGTGATCAGCGCCGAGGTGGAAGTGGACTTGCCGACGCCCGGCGAGCCGGTCAGCCCCACCACGTACGCCCGGCCGGTCAACGGCGCCAGCGCCGCCATCACCGCGCGGAGCTGCGGGGACGCCCCCTCCACCAGCGAGATCAGCCGGGCCACCGCGCGCGGCTTGCCCTGCCTCGCCTGCTCGACCAGGCCGGGGACGTCCACCATCGTGCCGCTCTCCTTCTGCTTCTGCTCGTACGGGCCGGCCGGCCGCTCGGGCCGGTGGCGGGGCGGGCGGGCCGGCTACTTCTTGGGCACCCGCACGATCAGCGCGTCGCCCTGACCGCCGCCGCCGCACAGCGCCGCCGCGCCGCCGCCGCCGCCGCGCCGCTTGAGCTCAAGGGCCAGGTGCAGCACCAGCCGGGCGCCCGACATGCCGATGGGGTGGCCGAGCGCGATGGCGCCGCCGTTGACGTTCACCTTTTCCGCGGATACGCCGAGGTCCTTCATTGACTGGAAGGCAACGGCCGCGAACGCCTCGTTGATCTCGATCAGATCGAGGTCGGCGACGTCGAGACCTTCCTTGCCGAGCGCGTGGTTGATCGCGTTGGAGGGCTGCGACTGGAGCGCGTTGTCCGGGCCCGCGACGTTGCCGTGCGCGCCGATCTCGGCGATCCACTCCAGGCCCAGTTCCTCGGCCTTGGCACGGCTCATGACGACCACGGCTGCGGCGCCGTCGGAGATCTGCGACGAGGTGCCGGCGGTGATCGTGCCGTCCTTGGTGAACGCCGGGCGCAGTTTGGCCAGGCCCTCCGCGGTGGTGTCGGCGCGGATGCCCTCGTCCTGGCTGAAGACGACCGGCTCGCCCTTGCGCTGCGGGATTTCCACCGGCGTGATCTCGGCCTCGAACAGGCCGTTCTTCTGCGCGGCTGCGGCCCGCTGGTGGGAGAGGGCGGCGATCTCGTCCTGGGCGGCGCGGCCGATGCCGAGGCGGCTGTTGTGCTTCTCGGTGGACTCGCCCATGGGGATGTTCTCGTAGGCGTCGGTCAACCCGTCGTGCGCCATGGAGTCCAGCATGTGAACGGCCCCGTACTTGAATCCCTCGCGGGAGCCGGGCAGCAGGTGCGGCGCGTTGGTCATCGATTCCTGGCCGCCGGCGACGACGATGTCGAACTCGCCGGCGCGGATGAGCTGGTCGGCCAGGGCGATGGCGTCGAGGCCGGAGAGGCAGACCTTGTTGACGGTCAGCGCCGGCACGCTCATCGGAATGCCGGCCTTGACGGCCGCCTGGCGGGCCGGGATCTGCCCGGCGCCGGCCTGCAACACCTGTCCCATGATCACGTATTGCACCTGGTCACCGCCGATGCCGGCGCGGTCGAGCGCGGCCTTGATGGCGAACCCGCCGAGGTCGGCTCCGGAGAAGCTGCGCAGCGAGCCGAGCAGCCGGCCCATGGGCGTACGGGCGCCCGCCACGATCACAGAGGTAGTGCCGGTCGTACCAGTCATGGTGCGGCCCCTTCGGAAGCGTCAGGGATGTTAACGAGGGTTATCCGTCAATGTACTGAGGGGTGCGCGACAGGTCACCGGCCCGAGGATGTGATCGCGCGCACGTTGCGTGACCGGCCGTGCCAGCGGTGCACTGGGGGCATGCTGACGAGAATCGACCACATTGGGATCGCCTGCTTCGACCTCGACAAGACCGTCGAGTTCTACCGTGCCACCTACGGCTTCGAGGTGTTCCACTCCGAGGTCAACGAGGAGCAGGGGGTGCGCGAGGCGATGCTCAAGATCAACGAGACCTCCGACGGCGGCGCCTCCTACCTCCAGTTGCTCGAACCGATCCGGGAGGACTCGGCGGTCGGCAAGTGGATGGCCAAGAACGGCGAGGGCGTGCACCACATCGCCTTCGGCACCGCTGACGTGGACGGGGACGCCGCGGCCATCCGCGACAAGGGCGTACGGGTCCTGTACGAGCAGCCCCGGCGCGGCTCGATGGACTCGCGGATCACCTTCCTGCACCCCAAGGACTGCCACGGCGTGCTCACCGAACTGGTCACCTCCGCCTCCCCCGACCAGACCGAACACTGACTCACCCCTCCCCCGGCCGGTAGAGTGCAAGCTCGGCCGGGGCGCGGGTTGGGGGCTCGGCCCAAGCTACGCCGATGATCTGACACCATTTCTTCGGAAGGGCCAGCTCCGTGCACCCCGGCATCGGGGCGGGGCAGGCCGCCGACGCGACCAGGGGACGGATGGGACCGCGCAGTGCGGGGCTACGACCGCTACGAGCCTGACGACCACCTTTCGCAGTTCGAAGCCGAGATGGAACGGCTGAAGACCGAGCGGGAGAAGGCCGTCCAGCACGCCGACGACCTCGGCTACCAGGTCGAAGTCCTGCGCGCCAAGCTGCACGAGGCGCGCCGCACCATCGCGTCCCGTCCCGCGTACGACTCGGCCAACGTCGGCTACCAGGCCGAGCAGATGCTGCGGAACGCGCAGGCGCAGGCGGACCAGCTCCGCGCGGACGCCGAGCGCGAGCTGCGCGACGTACGGGCGCAGACGCAGCGGCTGCTCCAGGAGCAGGCGGAGCGGCAGTCGCGCCTTGAGGCCGAGTTGCACGCCGAGGCGGTCGCCCGCCGCCAGCGCCTGGACGAGGAGTTGGCGGAGCGCCGGGCGACCGTCGAGTCGCACGTCAACGAGAACGTGGCCTGGGCCGAGCAGCTCAGGGCCCGTAGCGAGGCGCAGGCCAGGCGGCTGCTGGACGAGTCGCGGGCCGAGGCCGAGCAGTCGCTGAGCAGTGCCAGGGCCGAGGCCCAGCGGCTGGCCGAGCAGGCCAGGGAGCGGCTGGCCGCGGAGAGCGAGAGCGCCCGCTCGGAAGCGGAAGCGATCCTGCGGCGGGCCCGTACCGACGCCGAGCGGCTGCTGAACGCCGCGTCCACGCAGGCGCAGGAGGCGACCGACCACGCCGAGCAACTGCGCACCTCCACCGCGACCGAATCCGAGGAGGCCCGCCGGCAGGCCGGTGAGCTGACCCGGGGCGCCGAGCAGCGCATGCAGGAGGCCGACACGGCGCTGCGCGAGGCGCGCGCCGAGGCCGAGAAGCTGGTCAGCGAGGCCAAGGAGGCCGCGACGGCGCAGCTCTCGGCCGCCGAGTCCGCCGGCGAGCAGCGCACCCGTACGGCCAAGGCGGAGATCGCGCGGCTGGTCGGCGAGGCCACCAAGGAGGCCGAGGCGCTGCGCGCCGAGGCCGAACAGGTGCGGGACGACGCCAGGTCCGACACCGAGCGGATGGTCGCCGAGGCGCAGGAGAAGGCGCGGGCCGAGGCCGCCGAGGAGTCGGCCGCCCAGTTGGCGAAGGCGGCCCGTACGGCCGAAGAGGTGCTGAGCAAGGCCGCCGACGACGCCAAGGCGACCACCAAGGCCGCCGCCACCGAGGCGGAGCGGATCAGGACCGAGGCCGAGCGCGAGGCCGACCGGCTGCGGGAGGCCGCGCACGACACGGCCGAGCAACTCAAGGGCGCGGCCAAGGACGACACCAAGGAGTACCGGGCCAAGACGGTCGAGCTCCAGGAGGAGGCCAGGCGGCTGCGCGGCGAGGCCGAGCAGTGGCGGGCCGACGCGGTCGCCGAGGGCGAGAAGATCCGCGGCGAGGCCCGCCGGGACGCGCTCCAGCAGATCGAGGAGGCGGCCAAGACCGCCGAGGAGCTGCTGACCAAGGCCAAGGCCGATGCGGCCGAGAGCCGGGCGAGCGCCACCGCCGAGGGCGAGCGGGTGCGGGCCGAGGCCACCGAGCGGGCCCAGGCGCTGCGCAAGCAGTCCGAGGAGGCCCTTGAGCGTTCCCGCGGCGAGGCCGAGGACCTGGTGGCCGCCGCCGAGGAGGGCGCCGGCAAGATCAAGGCGGAGGCCGCGGAGGCCGCCCAGCGGCTGCGCGAGGAGACCGAGCGCACCACCGCGGAGCGGCGGGCCGAGGCCGAGGCCGAGTGGGCCAGGCTGCACGGCGAGGCCGAACAGCGGGTCAACGCGGCCGAGGAGGCGCTGCGCGAGGCGCGCGCCGAGGCCGAGAAGCTGCGCCGGGAGGCCGCCGAGGAGACGGAGCGGCTGCGGACGGAGGCCGCGGAGCGGCTGCGCGCCCTCCAGGAGCAGGCCGAGGCGGAGGCCCAGCGGCTGCGGACGGAGGCCGCCGCGGACGCGTCCGCCGCCCGCGCCGAGGGCGAGTCGGTCGCGGTACGGCTGCGCAGCGAGGCTGCGGCCGAGGCGGAGCGGCTGCGGACGGAGGCCCAGGAGGCCGCCGACCGGGTGCGCGGCGAGGCGAAGGCGGCTGCGGAGCGGCTGGCCGGCGAGGCCGCCGAGGCGCTGGCCGCGGCGCAGGAGGAGGCGCCGCGGCGCCGCCGGGAGGCGGAGGAGCTGCTCGCCGACGCCCGCGGGGAGGCGCAGCGCGAGCGCGAGCGGGCCCAGGAGCAGAGCGAGGAGTTGCTGGCCGCGGCCCGGCACCGGGTGGCGGAGGCGCAGGCCGAGGCGCAGCGGCTGCAAGAGGAGGCCGAGCAGCGGGCGACGGAGTTGGTGTCGACCGCCGAGCAGACCGCGCAGCAGGTGCGGGAGACGGTCGCCGGGCTCCAGGAGCAGGCCGAGGAGGAGATCACCGGGCTGCGGTCGGCGGCCGAGCACGCGGCCGAGCGCACCCGTACGGAGGCCCAGGCGGAGGCGGACCGGGTCCGCGCCGACGCGTACGCCGAGCGGGAGCGGGCCTCAAGCGACGCGTCGCGGGTGCGCCGTGAGGCGCGCGAGGAGACCGAGGCCGCCAAGTCGTTGGCGGAGCGCACGGTCTCGGAGGCGATCGGCGAGTCGGAGCGGATGCGCGCGGACGCCCGCGAGGAGGCGGCGCGGCTGCGGGCCACCGCCGCCCAGCAGGCGGACACGCTGGTGGGCGAGGCGAGCACCGAGGCCGAGCGGCTGGTGTCGGACGCCACGGCCAAGGGGCAGCGGCTGCGGACCGAGGCGGCGGACGCCCTTGCGGCGGCCGAGCAGGACGCGGCACGCTCGCGCGCCGAGGCCCGTACGGACGCCAACCGGCTGCGTTCGGACGCGGCGCAGCAGGCCGACCGGCTCATCGCGGAGGCGACGAAGGAGTCCGAGAAGCTCATCGGCGACGCCACGACCGAGGCCGAGCGGCTGCGGACCGAGGTGGCGACGGAGAGCAAGCGGGTACGGGCGGAGGCCGCCGACGCGATGGCCGCCGCCCGCCAGGAGGCCGACCGCACCCTGGACGAGGCCAGGGTGGCGGCCAACCAGCGCCGGGCCGAGGCCGCCAAGCAGGCCGACCGGCTGGTGGCCGGGGCGGCCAAGGAGGCGGAGCGGGTGCGCGCGGAGGCGGCCACCGCGGTCGCCGCCGCCCAGGAGCACGCCACCAGGACCCGGGTCACCGCGGACAAGATCAGGGCCAAGGCGCAGGAGGAGACCGAGCGGCTGCTGGCCAAGGCGCAGCTCGACGCGGAGCGCACGGTCGACGAGGCGCGCGCCGCCGCGGCGACCCGTCGCGCGGAGGCCGCCAAGCAGGCCGACCAGCTCATCGCCGGGGCCCAGGAGGAGGCGCTGCGGGCGGCCACCGCGGCCGAGGAGCGCGCCGACACCATGGTGGGCGTGGCCCGCAAGGAGGCCGACCGGATCGTCGCCGAGGCCACCGCCCAGGGCAACCAGCGGGTGGAGAAGGCGCGTACGGACGCCAATACGATGCTGACCGAGGCGCGCGGCGACGCGACGGCCATAAGGGAGCGGGCCGAGGAGTTGCGCACCCGGGTCGAGGGCGAGGTCGAGAAGTTGCACGACCGGGCGCGCCGGGAGTCCGCCGAGGCGCTCAAGTCGGCCGGCGAGCGGGCGGACAAGTTGGTGAAGGCCGCCGAGGAGCAACTGGCCGCGGCCGAGGCGAAGTCCAAGGATCTGTTGTCCGACGCGAGCGGCGAGGCGAGCAAGGTGCGCATCGCCGCGGTCAAGAAGGCCGACGGGCTGATCCGGGAGGCCGAGGCGAAGAAGACCGAGGCGGTGCGCGACGCCGAGCGCATGCGGAAGGAGGCGGCGGAGGAGGCCCAGCGAACGGTCGACGACGGCAAGCGGGAACTGGAACTCCTCGCACGTCGCCGTAAGGACATCAACACGGAGATCTCCCGGGTCCAGGACGTGTTGGAAGCACTCGAATCCTTCGAGGCTCCGACGGCCGGCGGCGGGAGCGGCAAGGACAACGGGGGCGCGAAATCAGTGGCGGGCGCGGGCGCGACTCGTTCAAGTGGCAAGCAGTCTGACGGC
The DNA here is from genome assembly GCF_040240285.1 of Streptomyces sp. HSW2009. Lineage (NCBI taxonomy): Bacteria > Bacillati > Actinomycetota > Actinomycetes > Kitasatosporales > Streptomycetaceae > Streptomyces > Streptomyces sp. HSW2009. The sequence goes on from NZ_JBEHZD010000121.1 coordinate 11,271, forward strand.
TAGCCACTCAAATGAGGGGTCATTCTCCAGATCAAACGGGCAATGACTCGAAGACACGCCGTCCGCCCCCCTAGGATTCTCCCTATCACCTCACCGGTCTTCTTTCGACAGGAACCCCATGAGCGACACTTCCTCCCCCTTCGGCTTCGAGCTCGTGCGGCGTGGATACGACCGCGGTCAGGTGGACGACCGCATCAGCAAGCTCGTCGCCGACCGAGACAGCGCCCTGGCACGCATCACTTCCCTGGAAAAGCGCATCGAGGAGCTGCACCTCGAAACGCAGAACGCACAGGCCCAGGTCAACGACTCCGAGCCGTCGTACGCGGGTCTCGGCGCGCGGGTGGAGAAGATCCTCCGGCTCGCCGAGGAGGAGGCCAAGGACCTGCGTGAGGAGGCCCGTCGCGCCGCCGAGCAGCACCGTGAGCTCGCCGAGTCCGCCGCCCAGCAGGTGCGCAACGATGCCGAAACGTTCGCGGCCGAGCGCAAGGCGAAGTCCGAGGACGAGGGTGCGCGGATCGTCGAAAAGGCGAAGTCCGACGCGAGCCAACTGCGCACGGATGCGCAGAAGGACGCCCAGTCCAAGCGGGAGGAGGCGGACTCCCTCTTCGAGGAGACCCGCGCCAAGGCCGCCCAGGCCGCCGCCGACTTCGAGACCAACCTGGCCAAGCGCCGCGAGCAGTCCGAGCGCGACCTGGCGTCCCGTCAGGCGAAGGCCGAGAAGCGGCTCGCCGAGATCGAGCACCGCGCCGAGCAGCTCCGCCTTGAGGCGGAGAAGCTGCGTACGGACGCGGAGCGGCGGGCCCGGCAGACGGTGGAGACCGCGCAGCGTCAGGCCGAGGACATCGTGGCGGACGCCAACGCCAAGGCCGACCGGGTGCGCAGCGAGTCCGAGCGCGAGCTCGCGGCGCTCACCAACCGCCGCGACAGCATCAACGCCCAGCTCACCAACGTCCGCGAGATGCTGGCGACGCTCACCGGTGCCGCGGTGGCCGCGGCCGGCGCCCCCGAGGAGGACTCGGTGCAGCGCGGCGTGCCGGCGCAGCAGAGCCGCTGACCGCGACGGGCCGCGGGCGCCGACCCCGGGTCGGTTCCCAGTAGCGCTCCCGGGTGACCGGCCGACCGGTGGGGTCGCCGGCGCCGACGAGGGTGGCACCGCTCACGGGCGGTCGGTTGCCACTGGTCGTCTGCCATGGGATCGATCGGTAGCCGAGAGGTAACCGACGGGCCGCAACCTTATTTCGCTAGGCACACAGCGCCTCGGACCACGGAATGTGGTACGAGGCGCTGTGTGCTGCGGGGTGGCGTGTACGCCTCAGGGCCCTTAGCGTGGCCTGCATGATCGAGCTTGTGGGGTTGACGAAACGCTACGGCGACAAGCTCGCCGTCGACGGGCTGACGTTCACCGTGCGCCCCGGGATCGTCACCGGCTTCCTGGGGCCCAACGGGGCCGGCAAGTCCACGACCATGCGCATGATGCTCGACCTGGACAATCCCACGGCGGGGCAGGTCCGCATCGACGGCAAGCACTACCGGCAGTTGAACGATCCGCTCAAGCACATCGGTGCGCTGCTCGACGCGAAGGCCGTGCACGGCGGGCGCAGCGCGTACAACCACCTGCTCTGTCTGGCGCAGAGCAACGGCATCCCCACCAGTCGGGTGAGCGAGGTGCTCGACACGGTCGGGCTGTCCTCGGTCGCCAAGAAGCGTTCCAAGGGGTTCTCGCTCGGCATGGGACAGCGGCTCGGGATAGCCGCCGCGCTGCTGGGCGACCCGGAGATCCTGATGTTCGACGAGCCGGTCAACGGGCTCGACCCGGAGGGCATCCACTGGATTCGGCATCTGATGAAGAACCTGGCGTCGCAGGGCCGTACGGTCTTCGTCTCCAGCCACCTGATGAGTGAAATGGCCCTGACCGCCGACCACTTGGTGGTGATCGGGCAGGGGCGGCTGATGGCCGACACCTCGATGGCGGAGTTCATCGCGCAGAACTCGCGCTCCTACGTACGGGTGCGCACGCCCGACCACGAGCGGATGCGGGAGGCGCTGGCCGGGGCGGGGTACACGGCGCTGGTCGCGACTGACGGCGCGTTGGAGGTGGACCGGGCCGATGCGGCGCACCTGGGCGAGTTGGCCGCGCGGCACCAGGTGGTGCTGCACGAGTTGAGCCCGCAGCGGGCTTCGCTCGAAGAGGCGTTCATGCAGCTCACGGCCGAGTCGGTGGAGTACCACGCGCACTCGGGGCCGGCCGGTGCGCATCCGGGTGCCCCGACGGCGTACGGGGGTGCGGCGCCGCCGGGTCCGGTCGCCGGCCAGCCTCCGCAGGGGTACCCGCCGCAGGGTCAGTCGCCCGCGCAGGGGTATCCGCCCGGGCCGGGCCAGCCCGCCCCCGGTCAGCCGGGGCCGGGGCAACCGCCCGGGTCGTGGCCCGGGCAGCCGGGTACCGGACACCCCGGGCCGGGGCAGCAGGGACCGGGGCAGCAAGGACCGGGCCAGCAGGGGCCCGGGGAACAGGGTGGCTGGGGCGCCGACTGGCGGCGGAAGAAGGGGTCCTGACGATGACGGTCACCACGCAGGTCCTCAGGTCCGAATGGACCAAGATCAAGTCAGTGCGCTCCACCGTGTGGACCATGATCCTCGCGCTGGTGGTGACGCTGGCCCTGAGCATGCTGCTCAGCGCGCTCAGCAAGAACGACTACGCCGACATGTCGCGCCAGGACAAGATCGAGTTCGACCCGACCCTGATCAGCTTCGCCGGCATCGGCCTCGGCCAACTGGCGCTGATCGTCTTCGGGGTGCTCGTGGTCTCCAACGAGTACAGCACCGGCATGATCCGTACCTCGCTCGCGGCGGTCCCGCAGCGGCTGACCTTCCTGTTCAGCAAGGTGGCGGTGGCCACCGCGGTGGCGCTCGCGGTCGGCGTGGTGATCAGCTTCGCCAGCTTCTACGCCGGTCAGGCCATGCTCGGCGAGCACAAGGCGGCGCTCGGCGATCCCGGGGTGCTGCGGGCGGTGCTTGGCAGCGCGCTGTACATGGCGCTGATCACGATGTTCGCCATGGGCGTCACCGTGATGCTGCGCAGTCCGATGCTCTCGCTCGGCATCCTGATGCCATTCTTCTTTCTGATCTCCAGCATCCTGGGCAACGTCCCGGCCACCGAGAAGGTCGGCCGCTACCTGCCCGACCAGGCCGGTTCCCGGATCATGCAGGTCGTCAGGACCGACGACGACGCCCCGTACGGGCCCTGGGGCGGGCTGGCGATCATGGCCCTGTGGGTGCTCGCGGCCCTGATCGGCGGCGCCGTGTCCCTGAAGAAGCGGGACGCCTGAGGGGGCGCTCCGGCAGGGCAGCCCGGGCGGGGCTGGCGGAGGGCTGGGTTCCGGTCCGCTGCCGGGGCGCCCTCACGCCGCCGGCTCGTACGACCGCTCCGTGTGATCACGACAGTCCGCGAAAGCTGACATGGGTCGACATAGGCGGAAACTTCGCCCCAGTGCAGACCGCGGTGGCTGGTGGAAGGGAACCGTCAGCAGCCAGTTATCCTCCTAACCCTCACGGGGGCGAGCCGTCAGGTGGCTGACGCCCCGACCGATCGCGAGGGCGGATCATTGATCGAGGCAGTCGGCCTGACGAAGCGCTACGGCGCCAAGACAGCCGTGCACAACCTGTCCTTCCAGGTGCGGCCGGGCGCCGTCACCGGTTTCCTGGGCCCCAACGGCTCCGGCAAATCGACGACGATGCGCATGATCCTCGGTCTCGACAAGCCGACTGCGGGCAAGGTCACGGTGGGCGGCTACGCGTTCCGCCAGTTGCCGAACGCGCCGCGGCAGGTCGGTGCGCTCCTCGACGCCAAGGCCGTGCACGGCGGGCGCAGCGCGCGCCAGCACCTGCTCTGCCTCGCGCAGCTCTCCGGCATCCCGGCCCGTCGGGTGGACGAGGTACTGGGGGTCGTCGGCCTCCAGGACGTGGCCAAAAAGCGCTCCAACGGGTTCTCGCTCGGTATGGGCCAGCGGCTCGGCATCGCGGCGGCCCTGCTCGGCGACCCGCAGGTACTGCTCTTCGACGAGCCGGTCAACGGGCTCGACCCCGAGGGCATCCTCTGGGTCCGCAACCTCATGAAACAGCTCGCCGCCGAGGGCCGTACGGTCTTCGTCTCCAGTCACCTGATGAGCGAGATGGCGCTGACCGCCGACCACCTCATCGTGATCGGCCGCGGCCAGTTGCTCGCCGACATGAGCGTCTCCGACTTCATTTCGGCCAACTCCGCCGACTTCGCCCGGGTGCGCACGCCGGACACCGAGCCGCAGCAGCGCGAGAAGCTGGTGGCCGTGCTCGCCAAGGCGGGCGGGCAGGTGCAGCCCGAGCAGGACGGCGCGCTGCGCGTCACCGGCCTCGCGCTGCCGCGCATCAGCGACCTCGCGCACGACGCGGACGTGCGGCTGTGGGAGCTTGCCCCGCACCAGGCGTCGCTGGAAGAGGCGTACATGCGGATGACGCAGGCCGCCGTCGACTACCGGTCGACGCAGGACCCGCGGGCCGGGCTCCAGCAGCAGGGCTTCGCGCCCGGCCCGCCGGTGCAGCCCGGCGCCCCGCAGGGCTGGGGCCAGCCCGCGCCGGCCGACCCGCGACAGCAGCACCCGTACGCGGCGGGCCAGCCGCACCCGTACCAGCAGCAGCCCTACGCCCCGCAGCCGGGCCAGCCGATGCCGGTCGGCGCGGTGCCGGGGCAGCCCGTACCCGGTGCGCCGGTGCCGGTCGGAGCCGTGGCCGGTGGTCCGGTGCCTGGTGGGCCGGTGCCTGGTGGGCCCGTGGCCGGTGGGCCCGTGGCCGGTGCGCCGGTGGCGGGGGTTCCCGCCGCGCCCGCCGGTGGTTCGCCGCGGACCACGCAGTTGCGTGCGCTGCCGGCCGACGCCCCCGCCCCCGCGGCGCAGCAGCCCGCCGCCCCCGCCGAACCGACCGAGCGCGACAGCGAGGACGCCCGATGACCACCCCTCAGCAGCCGCAGACCACCCCGGCCCCCCCGGGCAGGGCGGCCCCCGCCGCTGCCCCCGCCACGGCGCCGGCCGCCGGCCAGCCCACCGGCCAGAGCGCCCAGCAGCCGGCAGTGCCCGCGCCCGCCGCGGCAGCACCGGCCGGCAC
>NZ_JBEHZD010001210.1:0-321 GCF_040240285.1 Streptomyces sp. HSW2009
CACGACTCCCACCACCGGGCCAACCCCACCATCACCACAAACAACACCGGCTGCACCACATCCACCCGCCCCAACCACTCCCCATCCTGCGAGTCGTCCCGCAGAACATCCACAAGCGACCACTCCACCAACCCCTCCAACACCACCGCACACTCACCCACCACCTCAGCAAACGCCGGGCAGGTCTCCAACAGCTCCACCGCCATTCCCACCCACTGCGATCCCTGCCCCGGAAACACCAACACCGGAGCAGGCACATCCCGAGCAACCCCACACACCGGACCACCCACCGCGCCCTCGGCCACGGCCCGCACCCCCGCG
>NZ_JBEHZD010001211.1:0-317 GCF_040240285.1 Streptomyces sp. HSW2009
CTCTGCGGTTGAGTGGGTCGTTGGATCGGGGTGCGTTGCGGTTGGCGTTGGGTGATGTGGCGGCGCGGCACGAGAGTTTGCGGACCGTCTTCGCCGAGGACGCGGACGGCCCCCACCAGGTGGTACTGCCGTCGACCACGGCGCCCGAGCTCACTCTCGTACCGCTGGACCGACCCGACGAGGACGAGCTTCGGCGCGCCCTCCAGCACGCCACACGTACGGCCTTCGACCTGGTGTCACAGGTGCCGTGGCGGGTGTGGTTGTTTGAGTTGGGTGGGGATGAGTGTGTGTTGTTGGTGGTGGTGCATCACATTGCG
>NZ_JBEHZD010001212.1:0-314 GCF_040240285.1 Streptomyces sp. HSW2009
GGGTGGGGTGTCGGTGGGTGTGTCGCGGGGTTTTGTTTTGGTGGGGTGGGGGGGGGCCGGGGGGGGTTTGGGGGGGGGGGGGGGGGGTGGGGGGGGGGGGGGGGCCGGGGGGGGGTGGGGGGGGGGGGGGGGGGGGGGGGGGGGGGAACGGGGGCGGTGGGGGGGGGGGTGGGGGGGGGGGGGGCGGCGGGGGGGGGGGTGGGGGGGTGGGGTGGGGGGTGGGGGGGGGGGGCGGGGGCGCCGGGGGGGGGGGGGGTGGGGGGGGGGGGTGGGCGGGTGGTGTGGGGGGGGTTTCCGGTGTCGCGGGGTTGGGA
>NZ_JBEHZD010001213.1:0-314 GCF_040240285.1 Streptomyces sp. HSW2009
GGGGGCCCCCCGCGGGGCGGGCCCCTCCGGGGCCCCGCCGCGGCCCAATCCCCTGCGGCCCCCGGGGGCCCCCCACGGCAGGGGCCGCCACCACGGCCCGTACCGGCCCAGCCGCGTCGCTCCCCGTACCGCCCACTCCTCGTACCAACCCGCTCGCGCGCCGCCCGCTCGCGCCACCCGCCGGCCCGTACGCTCAGCGCCCCGCAGGTCCCACCGGCCCCGCGGGCCCCCCCGCCCCCCGCGGGGCCCCGCCCCGGGGGCCGGCCCCGCGGCCGGCTGGGGCGTATACACCACTACCCGCCCCCCAGACGGGC
>NZ_JBEHZD010001214.1:0-312 GCF_040240285.1 Streptomyces sp. HSW2009
GCGCCCGGGGGGCGGCCGGGTGACGGGCGGGGGCGGCGCCCGCGGGGGCCGGGGGGCGTGCGGGGGCCCGGCGCCGGCAGCGTGGCGGCCCTGATGCGCGCGCGGGCCTCGACAAGCGCGCGGGCCTCAAGACGCGCGCAGGCCCAGGTGTGCGCGCCGCCCCGCCCCAGGCACCGCCCCGACCTGCGCATCGGCCCCGACATGCGCATCGGCCTCCCCCGCCCGGGGGGGGGGGGGGGGCCCGGGGGGGGGCCGGGGGGGGCGGGGGGGGGCGGGGGGCCCCCCCGGCGGGCGGGGGGCCGGCGGCGGGGG
>NZ_JBEHZD010001215.1:0-310 GCF_040240285.1 Streptomyces sp. HSW2009
CGCCGTGATGACCCGCCTCAACCTCCGCAACCGCTCCCACGCCGTCGCCTACGCGCTACGACAAGGGCTGATCTGAGAGGGGACCTCCGCGGCCTCGCACTGCCGTAGGCCTCGCACTCCCGCACTCCCGCCCCAGCAGGGTGGCTCGACTTGTCGGGTCCCGCAGCCACGGGCTGGCGTACTGAGCGGGTGCGCCCGCGTGGGTGCACCCGGGTGGGGTGTGCTGAGTGGGTGGGTCAGGCGGGTGCGTACGCAGGGTGGGCGCGTTCGGCACGTGATGGGTGTGTGGTGGCTGCGTGGTGGGTGTGTC
>NZ_JBEHZD010001216.1:0-309 GCF_040240285.1 Streptomyces sp. HSW2009
GTGTGGCGTTGGTGTGTGGTGGTGTGGTGTTGTCGTATGGGGAGTTGGATGAGTGGTCGAATCGGGTGGGTCGTTGGGTGTTGTGGTGGGGGGGGGGGGGGGGGGGGGGGGGGGGGGGGGGGTTTGGCGGGGGGGGGGGGGTGGGGTGGGGGGGGGGGGTGTGGCGGGGGGGGGGGGTGTGGGTGGTGTGTTTGTTGGGTTGTTTTATGGTGGGGGGGGTTTTTGGGCGGGGGTTTGGGGGGGGGCGGGTGGGGGGGGGGGGGGAGATTGTGGAGGATTCGGGTGCGGTGTTGGTGGTGGATGATGTGG
>NZ_JBEHZD010001217.1:0-307 GCF_040240285.1 Streptomyces sp. HSW2009
CCCCCCGCTCCCCTGCCGCGGGGCGGGCGGGCCCGCCGGCGGATGAGCCGAGTGCGCCGGCGCCGGCTGACGGTGACGGTGAGTACGGCCGTATCGCTGCTGGCCGGCGGCCTGTTCTGGGCGGTGGGCCCGGCCGCGTCCGGCGGCACCGAGCGCGCTCCCGACCTGTCCACCTGGGCGGCTGGAGCGGTGGCCCTGCGGTTCGCCGCCGACGCCGAAGGGCCGCTGGTCAGGGCCAGCCGGTCCGGTGCCGTCCGTGGGCGCCCCGGCCCCGCCGCCGGCGCCCGGGGCCCGGCCCGGGGGGCGC
>NZ_JBEHZD010001218.1:0-305 GCF_040240285.1 Streptomyces sp. HSW2009
GGGCGCCGCGGGTGTGCAGCCACACCCGGCGGCGGCCGAGCGCGACGCCGGCGGCCCACAGTTCGGGCGAGGTGGTCAGCGGCCCGGCCACGGCGCCCCCCGGGGCACGCTGGGCGACCGCGGCGGTCCAGGCGAACAGGTCGGCGGCCGGCACCGGGTGCCCGAGCCGGGCGCCGAGGTGGTCGAGCAGCCCGGGCGCCACATTGGGCTCACGGCCGCCGGGGCGGCGGTACAGCGGGCGCACCCGGCCGGGCCGGCCGGCGGGGGAGTGGCGTGGGGGGTTTTCACCTCTCCGAGCCCCCCCG
>NZ_JBEHZD010001219.1:0-303 GCF_040240285.1 Streptomyces sp. HSW2009
CGCCGCGCCCGCGGGCAGCGCGCCGGGCCAGGGCGGCGCGGCCGACGCCGCGGGGACCGGCTCGGGTACCGGCTCCGGCAGCACCGGTGTGGTCAGTACGGCCACGGTGGACGCGGTGTCGCTGGCCTGGGCCGAGCGGTTCGCGCGGGCGCTGGCGCCGCTGCGGCCGGTGGACTCCGCGACCGACGGCGGGGGCCCGGCCAGGACCACCGCCCCGCTGCCGGAGAGCACCCGTCTGTTGGACGAACTGGGCCTGGCCCGGGCGACACCGGCTTCGCTGATGGCCCGGTGGGGCGCCCCCGC
>NZ_JBEHZD010000122.1:0-16242 GCF_040240285.1 Streptomyces sp. HSW2009
GGGCTGGTCGGACGTACGCCGGTCCGCGGCCCGGCGGGGCGGGGGGGGGGCCGGCGCCCCCCCCCCCCCCCCGGGGGGGCGGCCGGGCCCGGCGTTGGGGTGGCGGCGGCGCGGCGCTGCTGTGACGGTGTCGTACGGCTTCCGGTGGTGCCGGACGGCTTCGGGTGGTGTGTGCGGCTTCGGCGGCGTGGCGCCGCTTTGAGGGCGGTGCCGCACCGCTTCGGGATGGTGCCGGACGGCTTCGGGTGGCGCTGTGTCGCTGTGGGCGCCGCCGGGGCGTGCCGCCCACTCGGACGCGCCCGACCGGCGGGCCGCGCGCCGCACACCTAGGCTCGGAACATGTCCGAGGTGTTCGCGGCCCGCCGCACCCGGCTGCGCGAGCACTGCGCGGCGGCCGGGAGCCCGGCAGCGCTGGTCTCCCGCCCCGCCAACGTCCGCTACCTGTGCGGCGACGCGCCGCCGGGCTCCGTACTGCTGCTCGGCCCGCTCGATGACGTACTGCTGCGCCCGCCGCCGGTGATGGCCGACGCGACGGCCACCCGCCCGTCCGACGAACTCGGGGTGCGCGAGGTGGCCGGCACGGGCGGCGACCCCGCGACCGCCGGTGCGGAGCTCGCCGCGGCCCCGGGCGCGCACCGGGTCGCCGTCGAGGAGCACCACCTGACCGTCGCCCGGCACCGGGCGGTGCGCGCCGCCGTGCCCGGGCTCGATCTGGTCGGCCTCGGCTGCACGGTCGAGCAGCACCGGATCGTCAAGGACGATGACGAGATCGCCGCCCTGCGCATCGCCGCCGAGATCGCCGACCAGGCCCTGGGCGAACTCCTGGAATCCATTCTGGTGGGGCGCACCGAGCGGCACCTGGCGCTGGAGTTGGAACGCCGCCTGGTGGACCACGGCGCGGACGGCCCGACCTTCGCCACCTCCGTCGGCACCGGGCCGCACTCGGGCCGGCTCGGCCACCTGCCCACCGACCGCAGGGTGGAGGAGGGCGACTTCCTCACCGTCTGCCTGGGCGCCGGCTACCGCGGCTACCGCTGCGAGGTGGGGCGCACCTTCGTGATCGGCCCCTCGCCGGCCGACTGGCAGATCGAGCTGTACGACGTGGTCTTCGCCGCCCAGCGGGCCGGCCGTGAGGCGCTGGCGCCGGGTACCGCGTGCCGTGAGGTGGACCGGGTGACCCGGCAGGTGCTGGCCGCCGCGGGCTGCGATGCGACGCTGGGCGCGAGGGTCGGGCACGGCGTGGGCCTGGAAAACGACGAGGACCCTCGGCTGGCACCGGAAGCCATGGGTAAACTGGACGCTTGTGTGCCGGTCACCGTCGAACCGGGGGTCCACCTCCCGGGGCGGGGCGGTGTCCGGATCGATGACACGCTCGTCGTCCGCCCCGAGGCGGACGGCGGTCCCGAGCTACTCACCATCACGACCAAGGAGCTGCTCGCGCTCTAGCGCGCACCCCTGGTTCCACCAGCTTCAGTCCAGGAGATTCCGCAACCGTGGCATCCACGAACGACCTCAAGAACGGCCTGGTGCTCAAGCTCGACGGGGGCCAGCTCTGGTCCGTCGTCGAGTTCCAGCACGTCAAGCCCGGTAAGGGCCCCGCCTTCGTCCGCACCAAGCTGAAGCATGTGCTGTCCGGCAAGGTCGTCGACAAGACCTTCAACGCCGGCGTGAAGGTGGAGACGGCCAATGTCGACAAGCGCGGCATGCAGTTCTCGTACAAGGACGGCAACGACTTCGTGTTCATGGACACGGAGACGTACGACCAGATCAACGTCACGCCCGAGACCGTGGGCGACGCGGCCAACTACCTCCTTGAGGGCAACGAGGCCGTCGTAGCGATGTACGAGGGCTCGGTCCTGTACATCGAGCTCCCCACCTCGGTCGAGCTGGTCATCGAGTACACCGAGCCCGGCGTCCAGGGCGACCGCTCCACCGGCGGCTCCAAGCCCGCCCGTCTGGAGACCGGTTACGAGATCCAGGTGCCGCTCTTCATCACCACCGGTGAGAAGATCAAGGTCGACACCCGCTCCGGTGAGTACCTCGGTCGGGTGAACAGCTAACCGTGGCTGCCCGCAACAAGGCCCGCAAGCGTGCCTTCCAGATCCTCTTCGAGGCCGATCAGCGCGGCGTCGCCGTGCCGACCGTCCTCGCGGACTGGATCAGGCACGCGCGGACCGATGACCGGCAGCCGCCGGTCACCGAGTACACGATGCAGCTCACCGAGGGGTACGCGGAGCACGCGGCCCGCATCGACGAGCTGCTCGCCACCTATGCGGTCGGTTGGACGCTGGACCGGATGCCGGTCGTGGACCGCAACATCCTGCGGCTCGGCGCGTACGAGCTGATCTGGGAGGACGAGACGCCCGACGCCGTCGTCATCGACGAGGCCGTGCAGCTCGCCAAGGAGTTCTCCACGGACGACTCGCCGTCCTTCGTCAACGGCCTGCTGGGCCGGCTGAAGGACCTCAAGCCCAGCCTGCGCCGCGACGACGCGTAGCGCGCCCCACGCATGCCGCTGCCCCTGGCCCGACCCGAGAGGGTTGGACCAGGGGCAGCGGCATGCTGTGTGAGGGCCCTGACGGTGGTCTTCGACGGTTGGTCGCGACCGGGCCGGCGGGCCCGCGAGGTGACGAACGGCCAGGTTGCCGCGGTGGGAACGCTGCGGCGCTGCGGCGATGGCCTGAGACGGGCCCGGGCAAGCAGCGGGAGCACGCGGCCCGCAGGGGGCCCGTTGGGGCTCGGGAGGGCTCCCGGTGTCGCGGGGAGCGCCCGCCCCACGACGGCGGAGATTGACCGCACCGATGCATTGATGCATTGATGCAATGACGCACCGGTGCGTCGGCCTTCCCGGCGCACCGGTGCGGCCCACAGACCGCTGCCTACGCGGCAACGTGCCGTAGACACCCGTGAGGGGCCTCCAGCGGCACCCGGCGACACCCGGTGGCCCGGAGGACGCCGTGGGCGGGCCCGGGCGGGCCCCACGACGCCGGTGTGCGCCAGGTCGTGGTGTGAGGCCCGGATGCAGCCCTCCGCCGCATCCGGCCCGTCCACTTCACACGAGCGGTGACCGACCGCCCGCGACACGCACGCCGCATGCCGGGCCGGTGGTGGCCCGGCAGTCACCGAGGGTCGGTCAGAGGTCCTCGTGCTGCACGGCGCGGCGGGCGTCCGCGTCCAGCACGCCCCAGCCGATGAGCTGCTCCGTCAGCACGGAGGGCGACTGGTCGTAGATCACCGCGAGGGTGCGCAGGTCGTCCTGGCGGATGGAGAGCACCTTGCCGTTGTAGTCGCCGCGCTGGCTCTGGATCGTCGCCGCGTAGCGCTGCAAGGGGCCCGCCTTCTCGGCCGGCACGTGCGCCAGCCGCTCCAGGTCGAGGACCAGCTTGGGCGGCGGCTCTGCGGCCCCGCCGGGCGTCGTGCCGGGCAGGAGTTCCTGCACGGGGACGCCGTAGAAGTCGGCCAGCTCGGCCAGCCGCTGCACCGTCACGGCCCGGTCGCCGCGCTCGTACGAACCGACCACCACGGCCTTCCAACGGCCCTGGGACTTCTCCTCGACCCCGTGGAGGGAGAGCCCCTGCTGGGTGCGGATGGCGCGGAGCTTGGCTCCGAGCTGTTTAGCGTATTCGCTGGACATAAAGCTCCCCGGACGAAGACTGGTAACTCACTGTGAGGTTACGCAGCGTAATTTGGCTTCGTCAAGCCGAAAGTTGCGTACGCCTGCTCGGGCGGGGGGCCTGAGTCCGTACGTTTTCGGTCCTGGTACCGTCAATATCGTAAATCCGACGTCCTTTAAGGTCCGTCCCGTGAGGCGGAGAAGGAGGTCCGTTCCGTTATGGACGCACCCAGCCAGCCTGCTGGCCCCGCATCGAGCAAAAGTTCTGGCCAGAGTTTCGGCCAGGAAGGTCACGCCCGGCCGGTTCTCGAAGCCCCGGACATCGCCCGCGTACTGACGCGCATCGCCCACGAGGTCGTGGAGCGCGCCAAGGGCGCCGACGACGTGGTCCTCCTGGGCATCCCGACCCGCGGCGTCTTCCTCGCCCAGCGGCTCGCCGCCAAGCTCGCGGAGATCACCGGCCGCGCCATCCCGGTCGGCTCGCTCGACATCACCATGTACCGCGACGACCTGCGGCTCGGCCCCGCGCGCACGCTGGCGCGCACCGAGATCCCGGCCGACGGCATCGAAGGCCGGGTCGTGATCCTCGTCGACGACGTGCTCTTCTCCGGCCGCACCATCCGCGCCGCCCTCGACGCCCTGAACGACATCGGGCGCCCCCGCGCCGTACAACTGGCGGTGCTGGTCGACCGCGGCCACCGCGAGCTCCCGATCCGCGCCGACTACGTCGGCAAGAACCTCCCGACCTCACTGCGCGAGACGGTGAAGGTACAGCTCACCGAGCTGGACGGCCGGGACAGCGTGCTGCTCGGCGTACGCCCCGCGACCTCACGCGGGGCCGACGACGAGCGCACGGACACCGGGCAGTAGCACCCCGGCACGGCCCCGCACAACGGGCCGCGCTGCCGCATGCCCGCACGCCCGCATCCCCACCCTTCCCACTCACGGAGCCTCCAGATGAAGCGTCACCTCATCTCGGCCGCCGACCTCACCCGCGACGACGCCGTCCTGATCCTCGACACCGCCGAGGAGATGGCCCGGGTCGCGGACCGGCCGATCAAGAAGCTGCCCACGCTGCGCGGGCGCACCGTCGTCAACCTGTTCTACGAGGACTCGACGCGGACCCGCATCTCCTTCGAGGCAGCGGCCAAACGACTCTCCGCCGACGTCATCAACTTCTCCGCCAAGGGCTCGTCGGTCTCCAAGGGCGAGTCCCTGAAGGACACCGCGCTGACCCTGGAGGCGATGGGCGCCGACGCCGTCGTCATCCGGCACCACACCTCAGGCGCCCCGCACCGCCTCGCCACCTCCGGCTGGATCAACGGCTCGGTCGTCAACGCCGGCGACGGCACCCACGAGCACCCCACCCAGGCCCTGCTCGACGCCTTCACCATGCGCCGCCACCTGGCCGGCGCCCCCGACGGCGGCCCCACCCACCACCGCGGCCCCGGCGACGGCACCGGGCGCGACCTGGCCGGCCGCAAGGTCACCATCGTCGGCGACGTGCTGCACAGCCGGGTCGCCCGCTCCAACGTCCACCTGCTGACCACGCTGGGCGCCGAGGTCACCCTGGTCGCCCCGCCCACTCTGGTGCCCATCGGCGTCGAACACTGGCCCTGCGAGGTCAGCTACGACCTCGACGCCGTCCTGCCCACGTCGGACGCCGTGATGATGCTGCGGGTCCAGCGGGAGCGGATGAACGCCGCGTTCTTCCCGACCGAGCGGGAGTACGCCCGCAGGTACGGCCTGCACGGCGCCCGCATGGCCCGAATGCCGGAACACGCCATCGTCATGCACCCCGGCCCGATGAACCGGGGTATGGAGATCACGGCCGAGGTCGCCGACTCGACCCGCTGCACCGCCGTCGAGCAGGTCACCAACGGCGTGAGCATCCGGATGGCCGCCCTGTACCTGCTGCTCGGCGGGAACGAGCCCGCCATCGCCGCCGCACCACCGGCCCCCGCCCGCACTGAGGAGACCAGCACCCCATGAGCGACACCACCAAGACCCTGCTGCGCGGTGCCCGGCTGATCGGTGCCGACGCCACCGACGTCCTCATCGAGGGCGAGACCATCGCCGCGGTGGGGCAGGACCTGCCGGCCGACGGCGCCACCGTGATCGAGGCCGCCGGCCAGATCCTGCTGCCCGGCCTCGTCGACCTCCACACCCACCTGCGCGAGCCCGGCCGCGAGGACTCCGAGACGGTCCTCACCGGCCCCCGGGCCGCCGCCGTCGGCGGCTACACCGCCGTGCACGCCATGGCCAACACCTTCCCCGTCGCCGACACCGCCGGCGTCGTCGAGCAGGTCTGGCGGCTCGGCCGCGAGTCCGGCTACTGCGACGTGCAGCCCGTCGGCGCCGTCACCGTCGGCCTCGAAGGCAAGCAACTCGCCGAACTCGGCGCCATGCACGAGTCGGCCGCCGGCGTCGTGGTCTTCTCCGACGACGGCAAGTGCGTGGACGACGCGGTGATCATGCGCCGCGCGCTGGAGTACGTGAAGGCGTTCGACGGCGTCATCGCCCAGCACGCCCAGGAACCCCGGCTCACCGAGGGCGCCCAGATGAACGAGGGCACCGTCTCCGCCGAACTCGGCCTCGGCGGCTGGCCCGCGGTCGCCGAAGAGTCGATCATCGCCAGGGACGTCCTGCTCGCCGCCCACGTCGACTCCCGCGTGCACATCTGCCACCTGTCCACGGCCGGCTCGGTGGAGATCGTGCGCTGGGCCAAGTCCAAGGGCTGGCGCGTCACCGCCGAGGTCACCCCGCACCACCTGCTCCTCACCGACGAGCTCGTACGGTCCTACAACCCGGTCTACAAGGTGAACCCGCCGCTGCGCACCGAGGCCGACGTGATGGCGCTGCGCGAGGCGCTCGCCGACGGCACCATCGACTGCGTCGCCACCGACCACGCCCCGCACCCGCACGAGGACAAGGACTGCGAGTGGGGCGCAGCCGCCATGGGCATGGTCGGCCTGGAGACCGCGCTCTCCGTCGTCCAGCACACCATGGTGGACACCGGGTTGCTCGACTGGGCCGGCGTCGCCGACCGGATGTCCTTCCGCCCGGCCGCCATCGGCCGGCTGGCGGGACACGGCCGCCCGGTCGCCGCCGGCGAGCCCGCCAACCTGACGCTGCTGGACCCCGCCTACCGTGGTGTGGTGAACCCCGCGGGCTTCGCCTCCCGCAGCCGCAACACCCCCTACGAGGGGCGCGAGCTGCCGGGGCGCGTCACACACACCTTCCTGCGGGGCCGGGCAACGGTCGTGGACGGGAATCTGACGTGACACCTGTGACAGTTCTGGCAGCAGGCGACGGCTCCGGCGGCTGGGCCGCGCGCACCGGCTGGGTGGTCGGCCTGCTGCTGGTCATCGCGCTGCTGTACTGGCTGATGCGGGAGGGCTGGAAGTGGCGCGGCCTGCTCCAGTCCGACCTGCCCGACCTCGCCCAGGTCCCCGCGGACGCCGGCGCGCCCCAGCTCACCATGGCCGGGCGCTACCACGGCTCGACCAACGCCGGACAGTGGCTTGAGCGCATCGTCGCGCACGGCCTGGGTGTGCGCAGCCGTGCGGACGTCACCCTCACCGACGGTGGGCTGAGCGTGCGCAGGCCGGGCGCCCGGGACTTCTTCGTGCCCGCCGCCGACCTGCGTGGCGCCCGGCTCGACAAGGGCATCGCCGGCAAGGTGCTCACCGAGGGCGGCCTGCTGGTGATCACCTGGCAGCTCGGCGAGCGCACCATCGACTCCGGCTTCCGCTCCGACCGCGCCGCCGAACACACGGCGTGGGTCACGGCCATCAACGACCTCACCGGCGGCCCCGACGACGCGACCGCGACGCAGCGTGACGAACCCGCCACCGGCGTGGCGGCCGACGCCGACGGCGCCCGGCCCCGTGCGGCTGCACCACTGCGCGGGGCGACCCCCGCGACTTCTGAGAAAGGCACATGATGACGCTCTCCACCCAGGGGGCCAAGGTCCCCGCCGTACTCGTCTTGGAGGACGGCCGCACCTTCCGTGGCCGGGCCTACGGGGCAGTGGGGGAGACCTTCGGCGAGGCGGTGTTCTCCACCGGCATGACCGGCTACCAGGAGACCCTGACCGACCCCTCGTACCACCGCCAGGTGGTCGTCATGACCGCCCCCCACATCGGCAACACCGGCGTCAACGACGAGGACCCGGAGTCCGCGCGGATCTGGGTCTCCGGCTACGTGGTCCGCGACCCCGCCCGCAAGCCGTCCAACTGGCGCTCCCGGCGCACCCTCGACGAGGAGCTGGCCGCCCAGGGCGTCGTCGGCATCAGCGGCGTCGACACCCGTGCCCTCACCCGCCACCTGCGCGAGCGCGGCGCGATGCGGGTCGGCATCTTCTCCGGCGAGGCCATCGCCGAGGACGCCGAACTCCTGGAGCGGGTGCGCACCGCCCCCGCCATGAAGGGCGCCGACCTGTGGAGCGAGGTCACCACCGAGGAGACGTACGTCGTCCCCGCGGTCGGTACCAAGCGGTTCACGGTGGCCGCCATCGACCTGGGCATCAAGACCATGACCCCGCGCCGGATGGCCGAGCGGGGGATAGAGGTCCACGTCTTCCCGGCCACCGCCAGCCTGGCGGAGATCTACGCCGTCGAGCCCGACGGGGTCTTCTTCTCCAACGGCCCCGGTGACCCGGCCACCGCCGACCACCCGATGGAGCTGGCCCGCGGCGTCCTGGAGCGCCGCACCCCGCTGTTCGGCATCTGCTTCGGCAACCAGGTGCTGGGCCGGGCGCTCGGCTTCGGCACGTACAAGCTCAAGTACGGCCACCGGGGCATCAACCAGCCGGTGCAGGACCGCACCACCGGCAAGGTCGAGATCACCGCGCAGAACCACGGCTTCGCCGTCGACGCGCCCCTGGACGAGGTCGTGGACACCCCCTACGGCCGGGCCAGGGTCGCCCACGTGGGCCTCAACGACGACGTCGTGGAGGGCCTCGAATGCCTGGACGTGCCCGCGTTCAGCGTCCAGTACCACCCCGAGGCCGCCGCGGGTCCACACGACGCGGCCTACCTGTTCGACCGGTTTGTTTCCCTGATGGAGGGCCCCCGTGCCTAAGCGCACCGATATCCAGTCCGTCCTGGTCATCGGCTCGGGCCCGATCGTCATCGGGCAGGCCGCCGAGTTCGACTACTCCGGCACCCAGGCCTGCCGCGTGCTCAAGGCCGAGGGCCTGCGCGTGATCCTGGTCAACTCCAACCCGGCCACGATCATGACCGACCCGGAGATCGCCGACGCCACCTACGTCGAGCCGATCACCCCGGAGTACGTCGAGAAGATCATCGCCAAGGAGCGGCCCGACGCGCTGCTGCCCACCCTCGGCGGCCAGACCGCGCTGAACACCGCCATCGCGCTGCACGACTCCGGTGCCCTCACCCGGCACGGCGTGGAGCTCATCGGCGCCAACGTCGAGGCCATCAACAAGGGCGAGGACCGCGACCTGTTCAAGGGCGTCGTCGCGGCCGTCAACGCCAAGATCGGCCACGGCGAGTCCGCCCGCTCGGTGATCTGCCACTCCATGGACGACGTCCTGGAGGGCGTCGACAAGCTCGGCGGCTACCCGGTCGTGGTCCGCCCCTCCTTCACCATGGGCGGCGCAGGCTCCGGCTTCGCGCACGACGAGGCGGAACTGCGCCGCATCGCCGGCCAGGGCCTGACCCTCTCGCCGACCACCGAGGTCCTCCTGGAGGAGTCCATCCTCGGCTGGAAGGAGTACGAGCTTGAGCTGATGCGCGACAAGAACGACAACGTCGTGGTCGTCTGCTCCATCGAGAACTTCGACCCGATGGGCGTGCACACCGGCGACTCCATCACCGTCGCGCCGGCGATGACGCTCACCGACCGCGAGTACCAGATCCTGCGCGACATCGGCATCGCCGTCATCCGCGAGGTCGGCGTGGACACCGGCGGCTGCAACATCCAGTTCGCCGTCAACCCCGAGGACGGCCGGGTCATCGTCATCGAGATGAACCCGCGCGTCTCCCGCTCCTCCGCGCTCGCCTCCAAGGCCACCGGCTTCCCGATCGCCAAGATCGCCGCCCGGCTCGCGGTGGGCTACACGCTGGACGAGATCCCCAACGACATCACCCAGGAGACCCCGGCCTCCTTCGAGCCCACGCTCGACTACGTCGTGGTCAAGGTGCCCAGGTTCGCCTTCGAGAAGTTCCCGGCCGCCGACGCGACGCTGACCACCACCATGAAGTCGGTCGGCGAGGCGATGGCCATCGGCCGCAACTTCACCGAGGCGCTGAACAAGGCGCTGCGCTCGCTGGAGAAGAAGGGCTCGCAGTTCGACTTCGTCACCGCGCCCGGCGACAAGGCCGCCCTGCTGGAGCGGGCCGCCGTGCCCACCGACGGCCGGATCAACACCGTCATGGCCGCGATCCGCGCCGGCGCCACCCAGGAAGAGGTCTTCGACGCGACCAGGATCGACCCCTGGTTCGTCGACCAGCTCTTCCTGATCAAGGAGATCGCCGACGAGATCGCCGCGGCCGACAAGCTCTCGCCGGAGATCCTGCGCGAGGCCAAGCGGCACGGCTTCTCGGACGTGCAGATCGCCGCCATCCGCGACCTCGGCCCCGAGGTGGTCCGCGAGGTGCGGCACGCGCTCGGCATCCGCCCGGTCTACAAGACCGTGGACACCTGCGCCGCCGAGTTCGCCGCCCGCACCCCGTACTTCTACTCCTCCTACGACGAGGAGACCGAGGTCGCGCCGCGCGAGAAGCCCGCGGTGATCATCCTGGGCTCCGGGCCCAACCGCATCGGCCAGGGCATCGAGTTCGACTACTCCTGCGTGCACGCCTCCTTCGCGCTCAGCGCGGCGGGCTACGAGACCGTCATGGTCAACTGCAACCCGGAGACCGTCTCCACCGACTACGACACCTCCGACCGGCTCTACTTCGAGCCGCTCACCCTGGAGGACGTCCTGGAGATCGTGCACGCCGAGCGCGCCGCCGGACCGCTCGCCGGCGTCATCGTGCAACTCGGCGGCCAGACCCCGCTGGGCCTCGCCCAGGCGCTCAAGGACAACGGCGTGCCCATCGTCGGCACCTCGCCCGAGGCCATCGACCTCGCCGAGGAGCGCGGCGCCTTCGGCCGGGTGCTCACCGAGGCCGGGCTGCCCGCGCCCAAGTACGGCACCGCCTTCTCCTTCGACGAGGCCAAGGGCATCGCCGCCGAGATCGGCTACCCGGTCATGGTCCGCCCCTCCTACGTGCTCGGCGGGCGCGGCATGGAGATCGTCTACGACGAGCCCTCGCTCGCGGAGTACCTCACCCGGCACGCCGGCCTGATCTCCGAGCACCCGGTGCTCATCGACCGCTTCCTCGACGACGCCATCGAGATCGACGTCGACGCCCTGTACGACGGGCACGAGCTCTACCTCGGCGGCGTGATGGAGCACATCGAGGAGGCCGGCATCCACTCCGGCGACTCGGCGTGCGCGCTTCCGCCGATCACCCTCGGCGGCTTCGACATCAAGCGGCTGCGGGCCTCCACCGAGGCCATCGCCAAGGGCGTCGGGGTGCGCGGCCTGATCAACATCCAGTTCGCGATGGCCGGCGACATCCTCTACGTCCTTGAGGCCAACCCGCGCGCCTCCCGTACGGTGCCCTTCACCTCCAAGGCCACCGCCGTACCGCTGGCCAAGGCGGCGGCGCGCATCTCGCTCGGCGCCACCGTCGCCGAACTGCGCGCCGAGGGCCTGCTGCCGGCCACCGGCGACGGCGGCACGCTGCCGCTGGACTCGCCGATCTCCGTCAAGGAGGCCGTGCTGCCCTGGAGCCGCTTCCGCGACGCATCGGGCCGCGGCGTCGACACCATCCTCGGCCCGGAGATGCGCTCCACCGGCGAGGTCATGGGCATCGACTCGCTGTTCGGCACCGCGTACGCGAAGTCGCAGGCCGCCGCGTACGGGGCGCTGCCCAGGGGCGGCCGGGCCTTCGTCTCGGTCGCCAACCGGGACAAGCGCTCGATGATCTTCCCGGCCCGGGAACTGGTCGCCCACGGCTTCGAACTGCTCGCCACCTCCGGCACCGCCGAGGTGCTGCGCCGCAACGGCATCGACGCCACCGTGGTGCGCAAGCAGAGCGAGGGCGAGGGCCCGAACGGCGAGAAGACCGTCGTACAGCTCATCCACGACGGTCAGATCGACCTCATCGTCAACACCCCGTACGGCACCGGCGGCCGGCTCGACGGCTACGACATCCGCACCGCGGCCGTCGCCCGCGCCGTGCCCTGCCTGACCACGGTCCAGGCGCTCGCCGCGGCCGTCCAGGGCATCGAGGCGCTGGCCAGGGGCGACGTCGGGGTCCGCTCGCTCCAGGAGCACGCGAAGCAGCTCATCGCGGCCCGCGGCGAGGAGTAGCCGGCGCGGCGGCCGGGCCGGGCAGGATCTGATCCCACCGAGGTCCGGCCCGGCCCGGTCTCGACCGATCTGGACTGAAGTGACCCGGCCCGGTATGGACTGGCTTGGTTCAGCCCGGTCTAGCTCGATCTCGACCGGCCCGGCCCGCTCTGGAGTGGGCGGGTCGGGTTCAGCCCGGGCCGGCCGCCGCCCCGCCGCCCGCACCCCGTCCACCTGCCTAGCTAAACCCCGCGACCGCATGCACCCCTACCGTCTCTTCTTCCGCCTCCTCTTCCAGCGCATGGACCCCGAGCGGGCCCACCACCTGGCCTTCGGCTGGATCAGGCTCGCCGCCCGCATCCCCGTCCTGCGCACCTTCATCGCCGCCGTGCTCGCCCCCCGCCACAAGGCGCTGCGCACCGAGGCGCTGGGCCTGCGGATGCACGGCCCGTTCGGGCTGGCCGCCGGATTCGACAAGAACGCCGTCGCCATCGACGGCATGACCATGCTCGGCTTCGACCACGTCGAGATCGGCACCGTCACCGGCCACGCCCAGCCGGGCAACCCGCGCAAGCGCCTGTTCCGGCTGGTACCTGACCGGGCCCTGATCAACCGGATGGGCTTCAACAACGAGGGCTCGGCGGCCGTCGCCGCCCGGCTCGCCGCCCGCCGGCCGGCCTTCAAGACCACCGTCGGCGTCAACATCGGCAAGACCAAGGTCGTCCCCGAATCGGATGCCGTCGCCGACTACGTCACCTCGACCGAGCGGCTGGCCGCGTACGCCGACTACCTCGTCGTCAACGTCTCCTCGCCCAACACGCCGGGGCTGCGCAACCTCCAGGCCGTCGACCACCTGCGCCCGCTGTTGACCGCGGTGCGCGAGGCCGCCGACCGCACGGTGCCGGGCCGCCGGGTGCCGCTGCTCGTCAAGATCGCGCCCGACCTGGCCGACGAGGACGTGGACGCGGTCGCCGACCTCGCCGTCGAGCTGGGCCTGGACGGCATCATCGCCACCAACACCACCATCGCCCGCGACGGCCTCGGCCTGACCAGCGACCCGGCCCTGGTCGCGGAGGCCGGCGGCCTCTCCGGCGCCCCCGTCAAGGCCCGCTCGCTGGCCGTGCTGCGCCGGCTGTACGCCCGGGTGGGCGACCGGGTCACCCTGGTCGGGGGGGGGGGGGGCGCGGGCGCCGCCCCCCCCCGGGGGCGGCGCCGGGGCCCCCCCCCCCCGCGCCCCGGCGGCCCCGCCTTCATCTACCAGGGCCCCTTCTGGTGCCGCACCCTGCACAAGGGGCTGGCCGAGCGGCTGGCGGCCAGCCCGTACGCCACCCTGGCCGAAGCGGTCGGGGCCGAGACCAAGGAGCAGGCGGCATGAGCGCAGCCAACGACCCGCACGCCCCGCAGCAGGCCGACGGCGCCCCCGAGCCCTTCGGCAGCAGGCTGCGGCGGGCCATGGACGCCCGCGGCCCGCTGTGCGTGGGCATCGACCCGCACGCGGCCCTGCTCGCCGACTGGGGCCTGGCCGACGACGTGGCCGGCCTGGAGCGCTTCTCGCGCACCGTGGTGGAGGCGCTGGCGGGCCAGGTGGCCGTGCTCAAGCCGCAGTCCGCGTTCTTCGAGCGGTTCGGCTCGCGCGGGGTCGCCGTCCTGGAGCGCACCGTCGCCGAGGCCCGCGCCGCCGGGGCCCTGGTGCTGATGGACGCCAAGCGCGGCGACATCGGCTCGACCATGGCCGCGTACGCCGCCGCCTATCTGGACCCGGCGTCGCCGCTGTTCTCCGACGCCCTCACGGTCAGCCCCTACCTGGGCTTCGGCTCGCTCGCGCCGGCGGTCGAGCTGGCCAGGGCGAGCGGCAGCGGGCTGTTCGTGCTGGCGCTGACCTCCAACCCGGAGGGCGCCGAGGTGCAGCACGCGCTGCGGGCCGACGGCCGCAGCGTCGCCGCCACCGTCCTTGGCCACCTCGCCGAGCAGAACGCGGTCGAGCGCGCCGCGGGCGCCCCGCTCGGTTCCTTCGGCGCGGTCGTCGGGGCCACGCTGGGCGACGCGGCCACCGCCGCGGGCGCCCCGCTCGCCATCGACGGCCCGCTGCTCGCCCCCGGCATCGGCGCCCAGGGCGCCACGCCGGCGGACCTCCCCGCGGTGTTCGGCGCGGCGGTCGGCAACGTGGTGCCCAGCGTTAGCCGCGGGGTGCTGCGCCACGGCCCGGACGCCGCCGCACTGCGCGCCGCGGCGGCCCAGATCGCCGATGAAGTACGGGCCGCCGTGAAATAAGTACCTCAGAACCCGGTGTATTTGCCCCGAAAAGTCCTGGTCGAGCGAGTCTGACCAGGACTTTTCGTCTGTTCTCGCTGACTGGAGCGGCCGTGGCCGCTAGTCTCCGACGAGTGGGGGCTCCTCCCACGCCGTTGAGGCAGCGGGGGAGGGACGCACAAGCGCGTTGCGCGTTGCTCCCCAGGTGAGGGGCGACTAGGTTCCTCACCGGTCCGTATCCGACAGTTCGATATCCGAGGTGACGTAGGCGTGGCTCTTCCGCCCCTTACCCCTGAACAGCGCGCAGCCGCGCTCGAAAAGGCCGCCGCGGCTCGCCGGGAGCGCGCCGAGGTCAAGAATCGGCTCAAGCACTCCGGCGCATCGCTGCACGAGGTCATCAAGCAGGGCCAGGAGAATGACGTCATCGGCAAGATGAAGGTCTCCGCCCTCCTGGAGTCCCTGCCCGGCGTGGGCAAGGTCCGTGCCAAGCAGATCATGGAGCGGCTCGGCATCTCCGAGAGCCGCCGCGTGCGCGGTCTGGGCTCCAACCAGATCGCCTCCCTGGAGCGTGAGTTCGGCGGCAGCGCCGCCTGACGTTCTCACGGGCTCGCGGGAACCTGGATAATCGCCGCATGGCAGCACATCCCCAGGGGGCGACCAGCCCCCTCGCTTCGCAGGCGGTATCCCCCGTAACTCCGGACGCTCGTCCGCGGCTGACCGTGCTCTCCGGCCCCTCAGGGGTCGGCAAGAGCACGGTCGTCGCGCATCTGCGCAAGGCCCACCCGGAGGTATGGCTCTCGGTCTCCGCCACCACCCGCAAGCCGCGCCCCGGCGAACGCCACGGCGTCCAGTACTTCTTCGTCGAGAACGAGGAGTTCGACAAGCTGGTGGCCAACGGGGAGCTGCTGGAGTGGGCCGAGTTCGCGGGCAACCGCTACGGCACCCCGCGTCGCGCCGTGCTCGACCGGCGTGAGGCCGGCGCGCCGGTGCTGCTGGAGATCGACCTCCAGGGTGCCAGGCTGGTGCGGGAGTCGATGCCGGAGGCGCAGTTGGTCTTCCTGGCCCCGCCGAGCTGGGAGGAACTGGTGCGCCGGCTGACCGGGCGGGGCACCGAGTCGCCCGAGGTGATCGAGCGCCGGCTGGCGGCGGCGAAGGTCGAGCTGGCCGCCGAGTCGGAGTTCGACACCACCCTGGTCAACACCTCCGTCGAGGACGTCAGCGCTGAGCTGCTAGCCTTGATGCGAGTGGTCTGATCTTTTCTGATTCTTTGACCCTTCTTGTTCGACCCGTTCCACCTGCTCCATCTGTTCCACCCCTCTTGTTTCATCCAGAAGCATCCTCTTGGTCGCACCCGTGACCAAGACCCCCAGCCGAGACCTTCGGCGGGGGCAGGGACGGCGCCGCGGTGCGCGGCGCTGGCGTCCCGACAGACGCCGTCGCCACGGGCGACCGGCGGCCACGCGAGGGTGACACCGTCACTGCGCGGATCGCCGCAGCGTCTGTGACACCGCTGAACCCGATCGGAAGGCAGAGAGTGTCCTCTTCCATCACCGCGCCCGAGGGCATCATCAACCCGCCGATTGATGAGCTGCTTGAGGCCACCGACTCGAAGTACAGCCTGGTGATCTACGCCGCCAAGCGTGCTCGTCAGATCAACGCGTACTACTCGCAGCTCGGTGAGGGCCTGCTGGAGTACGTCGGCCCGCTCGTCGACACGCACGTCCACGAGAAGCCGCTGTCGATCGCGCTCCGCGAGATCAACGCGGGCCTGCTGACCTCTGAGGCCATCGAGGGCCCGGCCCAGTAGTCACCGCGGGCGGTACGTTCTCTTCACCACGGGCCCGGCAGCGGGCGCCTCCGGCCCCGGGGCGGTGGGGCGGCACCCCACACGCGCCGGCTAGACCGGTGGTCGTGGGGTTTCAACCACCCTCCGCGACCGCAGGATCATCTCTGCCTTGAGAGGAAGCGAACCCATGCGTCGACTCACCAAGCTCGGTCTGTCGCTGTC
>NZ_JBEHZD010001220.1:0-302 GCF_040240285.1 Streptomyces sp. HSW2009
GGGGGGGGGGGGGGGGCGGCCGCGCCGGGGGGGGGGGCGGGGGCGGGCGGGGGCGCCCCCCCCGGCCCGGCGGGGCCCTGTCCTTGGCACCCGGGCCCGAGTAGGCTCCGGCCGCTGCCGCCCGCTTCCGGCCTGGAGGTCAGAATGGTCCGCCCCGTAGCGTCGCCCCGCTCGACCACGTCCGCTCCGGGGCTGCCGCCACCGGCCGCGGCGCGCGTGCGGGCCGGTGCCCGCGCCCGCCGGCTGGGCACGGCGACGGCGACCGTCGCACTGCTCGCCACGCTCGGCACGGTCCCCGCGGT
>NZ_JBEHZD010001221.1:0-300 GCF_040240285.1 Streptomyces sp. HSW2009
GGGGGGGGGGGGGGGGGGGGGGGGGGGGGGGGGGGGGGGGGGCGGGCCCCGCCCGCCCCGGGGGGGGGGGGGGGGGGGGCCCCCGGGGGCGCCGGCGGGGCCACGGGATCGCCGTGGCCGGCCGTCGCACGGTGCTGTGCTGCGGGCACCGGTTCCCCGCGGAACCGCGGCGGAACGGCGCTCGCCGTCCGTCGCCCTCCGCGTATACGCGGCGTCCCGCACGAGGGGGTGGCGGGCGCCTGGGTGGGGGGGGGGGGGCCGCCCGGGCGGGGGGGCCCCGGGGGGGGGGGGGGGGGGGGG
>NZ_JBEHZD010001222.1:0-297 GCF_040240285.1 Streptomyces sp. HSW2009
GCGCCGTCTTCTTGGCTTTCGGCGCCGTGGCCGGAGCCCGCTTCGGGGCGTGCTTGAGGGTCTGCTTGGAGGTCTGCTTGGGTGCCGTGGCCGGAGCCCGCTTGGTCTGCGGGGCCGTGGCCGGAGCGGCCCTGCGCGCCCGCTGCGGAGCGGTGGCCACTCGGCGCGAGCCCTGCGAGGTGGCGGCGCTCGCCTGCCGCGGCCGGTACGGGGCGGCGGGGTTCAGCCGGCGGGTGCGCTGCGCGGTGGCGGGGTCGGCCTGCCGCGGCCGGTTCGGGGCGGTGACCGCGCTGCCCC
>NZ_JBEHZD010001223.1:0-296 GCF_040240285.1 Streptomyces sp. HSW2009
ACACCCGGCGGAACCGGCCGCAAGTACTCATCGAGTACGTACATCCGGGTGTTCCAGAACGGCCGACCAATCGGAACCGGACCCTCGGGCAATTCCACACCCGGTTCGATCCAATAGTCGGTGCAGTTCACCGTCGCCTCAGTCGGACCATAGGCGTTGACGACCACGACGTCAGGATGCGTCGCACGCCAAGAAGACAACGCTTCCCCAACCAGCGCTTCACCACCCACCACCAGCATCTGTGACGGAGACACCTCACCCGGCAACGCCTCCAACAACCCCACATGCGACGGCGT
>NZ_JBEHZD010001224.1:0-296 GCF_040240285.1 Streptomyces sp. HSW2009
GGATGTGGGGGAGTTGGTTGGTGGTTTGCGGGGGGTGGCTGAGGGTGTGGTGGGTTCGGCTGGTGCTGGTGCTGGTGTGGTGGTTGTGGGTGATGGTTCGGTTGGTTCGGGTTCTGGTTTTGCCGGTGCCGGTGCCGGTGCCGGTGCCGGTGCCGGTGCCGGCACCGGTGTGGGTGTGGGTGTTGGTTGCGGTGTGGGTGTGGCTGCGGCTGCCAGTACGGGTGTGGGTGGTGGGTTGGGGATGGTGTTTTCGGGTCAGGGGTCGCAGTTTTGGGGTTTGGGGCGGGAGTTGTATG
>NZ_JBEHZD010001225.1:0-293 GCF_040240285.1 Streptomyces sp. HSW2009
GGGGCGGGGGGGGGGGCCCCGGGGTTCTCGGGGGGGGCGGGGGGCGGGGGGGATGGGCCCCCGGTCCAGGGCCTGGGCCCCGGCTACGTCGCGGGGCCGGAAGACCCGCCGGCCGGTGCCGGTGTCCAGCGCGTGCACCTCGAAGGAGGTGACGTACAGCAGGGCGCCGGCGACCGCCGGGGTGCCCCAGACGTCGTTGGACATCCGGAACCGCCACGGGCGCCAGCGCCCCTGGTCGGGGCCGCCGTCGCCGTCGCCCACCGGGTGCGGGGCGTGGCCGGGGTCTTTTACAC
>NZ_JBEHZD010001226.1:0-293 GCF_040240285.1 Streptomyces sp. HSW2009
GTCCGAGGGGTATCCGCGCCCGGGGCCGCCCGGGGGGCGCCCCCCGCGCCCCGCCCGGCGCGCCACCGGCACCTGGCTGCGCGCCGCGCTGCCCCGGCTGGCCCGGCTGGCCCTGAGCCGGTACGGGAAGCTGTCCGCCGTGCCGGGGATCGACGGCCACGGGCCCACCACCCGGCAGGCCCGCACCGGGCTGCTGACCGCCGTGCTGACCCGGGCCGTGCTGGCCGCTCCCGGGCTGGCCCGGAACGGACTGCTGACCTCCGCCGGCCGGCCCGCCTGCCTGGCCCGGGTCC
>NZ_JBEHZD010001227.1:0-291 GCF_040240285.1 Streptomyces sp. HSW2009
GCGTCCGGGCGCACCCAGAGTTCGGGGGTGATGGCGAGCGTGGCGGCCTGCGCCGCGCGCGCCCGTCCGACCGGGTCGGCGTGCGCCGCGGTGAGGTTCCCCGACGGCGTCTCGGCTGCGCCGATCTCCGCCAGTTCGGCGATCTCGTCCGCGATGTCGTCGCCGTACGCGGCGCCTTCGGCCCGGCGCTCCGCCAGCGCGTCCAGCCGCCGGTGGTCAAGGCTCGCACCGGAGCGGCGGCCGGGCCCGGGGCCGTCCTGGCCGGTGGTGTCACCGGGCCGGGGGGGGGGG
>NZ_JBEHZD010001228.1:0-291 GCF_040240285.1 Streptomyces sp. HSW2009
GGGGGGGGGGGGGGGGGGGGGGGGCCCCCCCCCCCCCGCGCCCCCCGGGCCCCCCCGGCCGCCCCCCGTCACTACACCGCGGCGACCACGATGATCGTCACCACCAGGCCCGTGAGCAGCGCCACCATCCCCCAGAACAGCAGCATGTAGTACTGGCCCGAGAGCGCCTGCCGCGCCCGGCTCGGGCTCCACCACGGCGGCTCACCGGCCGGGGCCGGCTGCTGGCCCGGCTGCTGGCCCGGCGGGGCGGCAGGGGCCGGCCCCGCGGACGGTGGGGCGGAAGGCGTGGCC